>JAYWDR010000314.1:0-13373 GCA_043779735.1 Cyclobacteriaceae bacterium
AACTGCGGCAAAAATAGCATTTCCGTACAATCATGATCCTGACTTTAGAATACTTTGACTTGTATAGTCCATTTTACAATTGAAATGAGTTGATGACAAGAGTGGACATTGGAGTTCCGTTTGCCAGGGCAAATTTCATCAAACTCAAAGAAGATTAGTTTAAATTGCTGAGGCCTTAGGCATAGTCATGAATAAGTCGCTCACCATTGTTATCCTGTTAGTGTACCTCATGAGCCAAAAGGCCATGGCACAGGACTCTCTCGTAAGCTTTAAAGACCTCCAATTTACTTCTAATTTTGAAAGGGAAGCCTTCCATAATTTTTTCAAGAAAAACGATAAAAGTCAATACCTGCCATTGCTGATGTCAGTGAGCACAGCGGCCAATAAGACTGAATATAGCCACGTCAAGAACCGGATTGACGGAGTGAATAATCTGTTGATGTCAACAGGTATCGATAAAAAGAAGCCGGAAAAGAAAATCAAAGCTATCTATGACCAGGTCCATTCCACCATGCTTAAGAAGTATGAAATGGAAAACAGGTTTTATGAAATTTTTCTTAGTGGCAATTACAATTGCGTTACAGCCACGGCGCTATACTCCCTGGTCTTTGAGGATTTAAGAATACCCTATGAAATCAAAGAAGAGCCTACACACGTTTATCTGCTCGCCTACCCCAACGCTGGAAATATTCTGGTAGAGACCACCACTCCTTTATTCGGATTCATCAATTTTGATTCTGAATTTAAAGTGAAATTCGTCACCAATCTCAAGAATCAAAAAATCATTGGCACCTCAGAGATGGAGCAAAAAACGACCGAAGAGCTATTTAATACCTACTTTTTCAAAAATGAAAAAATAGATCTCAAGAAGCTCATAGGTATTCATTACATGAATGACGCCTTGTTCAAGAATGACCACCACAAAATAAGAGAAGCCTATGAGCAAGTCCAGAAAGCTTACCTGTTCTATCCTTCAGAGCGTTGTGAATATCTTTTAGTGAATTTTGGCGCTTTGTTGATCAACGAGCCAAAACTACAGCCCAAGGAGAAATCCAGGCTCATTGCCCAAATCTCAAGACTAAAGGGTCATGGCATCACAAACGACATGATCAAGGGGGAATTTTCAAACCTGACTCAGGATATTCTTTTCAGGGATAACAATAAGTATTTATACAAAGAGTGTTTTGATATTATTCAATCAGGCATAGCGGACCGCGAACTTGCCAATGAATTGAGTTATATCTATTACTATGAAAACGGCCGCGTGTTTTATAATCAAGGCAATTATGTTCTGGCGAAAGGTTATTTCCAAAATGCTCTCGTCTATCAGCCAAATAATGTTGACTTAGGAGGCGTCTTTGTAAATGTCATTGTTCAAAGCTTTCGCAACGAAAAGAATAATAAGAGCATACTTGATTCGCTTACTTCGTACCAAATCAAGTTCCCGGCCCTCAAGGAAAACAATAACTTTAATACAATGGTGGCCATGACCAACGTGATACAATTTGGTGAGGAGTATCGCCTTGGAAATGCAAATTCAGGAGATCAGTACAAAGCAATATTTGAAAAGATGCTACTCGACAACAATAACCTGAATGTGAGCTCCTCTACAATTGGCAACGCGTACTCTTCCGCCTGCTCATATTATTTCAAAAGAGGACAAAAGGTCAAGGCTAAAACCATACTTATGAAGGGGCTTGAACTGGCGCCCGATAGTTATGAACTGCGCACCAGGCAGCAAATGATCCACTAATTCAGTTTTCAATCGACACGTTGAAAGACCGTTGGGCAAGGTACGTATTGCCCATCAAGGTTGTTATTTCGGCAATGATATGGAGTTCCTCCATTTGAAAACCTCCGGGAACTAAATAATACCTTACCTGACCAATGCCAGTTTTTGAGTCCGTGAACAAGGGTTCTGTATATTCTGTCATGCAGCCGGAAGGGGCCAACAGTCCCTTATAATATTTTACCCGTTTTCCATGATTGCTAAGCGACAATTTCAAAATGTAAGTTCCATCATGTTTGAGCCTGTCTACTGGGAAAATAATAATAGTGGGATATCCTTTCCTTAGGCTGCCATCGTCTAAATATTCCTTAAGGAAATTACAAGGAAGATTATTCACAAAGCTTTCTTCCGACATAAGCTTGCCTTGCTTTGTATACTTTTTTCTGCTACCATCAATCTTATCGTCCTTATACTCCGTCACCTGATATAGGCCACCTGACTCATAATACCGCCGGGACATTCCGTGTCTTTTGCCCGCCTGATAAAATAATTCCAGACTTATCTTCCCATTGGCATAATAACTTTTGGAAAGTCCATCATGTAATCCATGCTTGACTGAAATCTCCGATTTCAGCTTACCGTCCTTGAAATAAGACCGAACGATGTTGTCACCTTTGGCGTTATTGGCTCTGGAGTCTCTTCGTGTCTCGCAAGAAATGAAGGCAAGTAAAGCAAAAGCAATTCCCATCAACACTCTCATACGGCAATCGGCGCTTTGATAGACGGATGATATTGATAGTTGGTAATTTCAAAATCCTCAAACTTATATTCAAACAAGGAAGCAGGTTTACGCTTGATCACCAGCGTTGGCAATGGATATGGCTCCCGCGCAAGTTGCGTTGCAACCTGATCGAAATGATTGAGATAGAGATGTACGTCGCCCCCTGTCCAAATGAATTCACCAGGTGTCAAGTCACATTGCTGGGCAAAAAGGTGGGTAAGCAACGCATAGCTCGCAATATTGAATGGTACACCCAGGAAATAATCAGCACTGCGCTGATAAAGCTGACATGAAAGCTTCCCATCCGCCACGTAAAATTGAAATAGCGCATGACACGGAGGCAAGGCCATCTTACTTACTTCACCAGGATTCCAGGCAGCCACCACATGACGACGTGAGTCTGGCTTTGATCGTATCTGGTCCAGCACCTGGGTAATCTGATCGATGTGCTGTCCATCTGCGGTCGGCCAACTTCGCCATTGTGATCCATACACAGGACCTAGCTCACCGTTTTCATCGGCCCACTGGTTCCAAATGCTTACGCCGTTGTCATTCAAATACTTAACGTTGGTATCGCCATTCAAGAACCATAAAAGTTCATAGATGATAGATCGGATATGAAGGCGCTTGGTGGTCACCAAAGGAAAGCCTTTCGAAAGGTCAAATCGCATCTGCCGTCCGAAGACAGAGCGAGTGCCTGTACCCGTGCGATCGGTCTTGACTGTTCCATTCTCTAAAACATCTTTCATCAATTCCAGGTACTGCTGCATGGATCAAATTTATAACAAAGAAATAAAACAAGACCTCAATCTCAAATATACCATACAAATAAAAAAAATCATTGGAAAAAGCCGGTCGAACATAAAAAAACCCGCCCCATTTTATCGGGGCGGGCTTCAGTTAATAATTCCCTAGTTAGTTACCATCTCCGTTGATCGTAACGTCTTTCGACTTTCCATTGATGGTGATGGTCACAATGTTATCGCAAGCACCTTCACCGTAGTTTATGGTGACTGACTTGCTGTCTGACACAAAGCTCTTTTCACCTGACACGGCAATGAACACCTTGTTGCTGATTTGGCATGCACGGGAGTACACGAGATCCTTAGTGATACTCATGGTGTATGTCCTTCCATTGCGATTACTTCCTGCGGCTGTTCCACCGGCCAGAAGGACCCACTTGTCCAGGTTAGGGTCTGACTGACGCTGCCATTCGCGGGTAAAGTTCTGTTCACGTGTTACCGTCTTTCCGTCCAGGAAGGTTGCCTTGCCACCAGCAATAACAATGTTGAATCGTGGATACTGATTTGTTCCAACTGGAGTAACATTGGTTAGTGTGTGTGTACCTTCAATTCTAACTGCTCCAATGAAAAATTCTGTAAAGGTTGTCGAAATCGTAGATCCTGTATTGAATTTCATTCCTGCATACGTAATGGTAATCGTACCCCGTCTGGCTATTCCACGCCCATCCTTACAACTTCCATCAGCCGGGAAAACGATGGTAATCGTACCGGCAGGCGTGAGTTGTGTTGCATTGGGAGAGCGTGTTATTGTAACCGTAGCACACTTCAACTTATCACTGGTACTGAAAGGAACAGTCTCGGTTTCCCGGCCCCCTAGCTGGGCAGCGGACATGCCATTCACTGCTTCTGTAGATACATCCAACGCATCTCCAGAGTAGGCATCAGAGGTCGCCTCTCCTTCAACGTTGGCCGCATCTGAAGCTGTGAAATCGATCGTGTTGTTGTCCTTACACGAAGAAAGGAACATGAATAAGCCGATGGCTACATACGTCAGGCTCTTCAGTCCAAATGAGTTTTTCATAGTTTTCATGGTCAGTTTTAGTTTGTTTTGTTGTTTAGATAGGCAAAGACTTGCAGGGTTTAACTGGTTTAAAGGAAATATTTTAGAATAATCAAAATCGTGCAAAAAACGCTGTATTCTTGCTTGCTCAGGGGTTTAATCACGGTGGGTGTGGTGTTGGTAACCTCAGACAGGGCCGAAGCCCAGCTGAAAATAGCGAAATTGAAGTATGGAGGGGGAGGCGATTGGTACGCTAACAAAACCGCCCTGCCAAATCTCATAAAATTTTGCAACGAACAACTTTCCATGAATTTGTCTTCGGACGAGGACGCTGTAGAGGTGGGAAGTCGCGATCTTTTCTCGTACCCGTATCTCTATATGACAGGCCACGGCAATGTAGTCTTTTCAACCGAAGAGGCCCGGAACCTGCGGAATTATCTTATCGGTGGCGGGTTCCTCCATATAGATGACAACTATGGCCTGGATAAATTCATTCGCCTTGAATTGAAAAAAGTATTTCCGGAACTGGAGTTAGTGGAATTGCCTTTCACGCACCCCCTCTATCATCAGAAATTCAATTTTCCGAAAGGGCTGCCTAAAATTCACGAGCATGACGGAAAACCTGCACAAGGCTTTGGATTGCTTTATGAAGGAAGGCTGGTTGTCTTTTATTCGTACGAATGCGACCTCGGTAACGGCTGGGAGGACCAGCGAATCCACAATGACCCTGAGACCAAGAGACAGGAAGCGCTTCAGATGGGTGCGAATATTATCTCTTTCAGTTTCACATCATCCAATTGATCCCATAATCAGGATCAATCTTCAGGTGTGATGGTTACTTTGGTAACACCTCATTGAGCTTCGTCCTCAGGCTATTGCCCCGCAAATTTTTAGCAATGATGATTCCTTTGGGATCCACAAGAATGGAAAATGGAATCGCGGTAACATTGTAGTCCACGGCCGCTTGTGAAGCCCAAAACTTCAAATCAGAAATTTGTGTCCACACCAGTCCATCGTCCTGGATGGCCTTGAGCCAATCTGCCTTGTCTCGATCCAGAGACACGCCGAGAATAGTAAAGCCCTTGCCCTTGAACTCTTTATAAGCCTTCACAAGATTGGGGTTTTCCTTCCGGCACGGACCGCACCACTTCGCCCAAAAGTCAACCAATACATACTTTCCCCTGTACGATGAAAGGGTCACCAACTTGCCAGATGGGTCCGGCAACGAAATTTCAGGAGCGGGCTGGCCGATGGCCGTTTTCTTAAGCAGGTTCACGTACTTGACAAATTCTTTTGAATAGTAATTGGCAGGCCATTCTTTACGGAATTTGTCAGCTGCATTGACATAAACAGAAAAATATTTATCGCGGTCAAATTCTTGACTATTCTGAAGCATGTTGATCAACCCAAGCGAGGGCGGTTGTTGCATGAGCACCTGGGCAGCCTTATCATAAGCCTTGTCCATCATTCCCTGATACCTTTCCTGGAGGGCAAGAATCTTCCCGCCGTTGTTTTTTTGTGAAGCTTCCTGAAATTCAGTTTCAATCGCCTCGGCCTCCGGGGAGGTCTGAGCCTCTTTGATAAATGTCTGCAACTTCAACAGTAGTTCCTGGTCCGGTGAACCCTTTACTTCGTAAAATCCAGCGGGATCATTGCCATCCACATTCACCTCGAGATTCCTCTTGTCAAGGACGACAGTAACAATCTGGCGCTTAAAGAAATTAATCTGGTAATATCCGGGTTCCTTAATGCGGATTTTCTTCTCATAGGTGTAGTTTCCCTTAACCTTTATGGTGTCTTCAAAGGTAATCTGCTTGTCGGGCCTCAACTCTTTGATGACTATCTCGCTGTTGGGTTGTGGAAAACTGACTTTGCCCTTAATGGTTATCTCCCACCCTTCCTCTTGCTTCTTGGCAGCACTTGAGCAGGCCCCCAGAGTGATGATAAAAAAAATAAACAAATATTCACGTCTCATAATTCAGATAATTTTTTCTCCAATAACTGCGTGGCCAGTTTCGGGTCCGCTGCGCCCTTGCTTCTCTTCATAACCTCACCCATAAACATACCCAAAATTCCTTTCTTGCCGTTTTGATATTCCTCGACTTTAAGCGGAAATTCCTTGATGACTTCTTCCACAATAGGCAAAATGGAATCCGTTCTGCTGTCCTGAATCAGATTCAACTTTTGCGCTAACTCCAGAGGCGACTGATCCGGTTGCTTCACAAGCAAGGGAAACAGCTTTTGTGAAGCAACCGCAAAGTTGACCTTGCCATCATCAATCAGGGCAATCAGGTCAGACAGCCTCGCAGGCATCATGCCAAACTGTCGAATATCAAGAGAGTGTTCATTCAAATATGACTTGACCGGTCCTATGACCCAATTGGCCGCAGCTTTGTAATTGCTGGTATGATCACAGACCTCCAGAAAGTATATGGCAATTTCCCTCCTATCGGTTAGCACGCCTGCATCATATATCGACAAACGATATTCCTTGACCAACTTGTGGTGCAGCTCGCGTGGCAGTAGTGGCATGGAAGCCTTTATGTCATTGAGCCATTGCTCGCTCACGTGTAGCGGGCTTAAGTCCGGATCGGGTAAATAACGGTAGTCATTCAACTCTTCTTTCATCCGCATGCTGTAGGTCTTGCCATCAGCCGCTTCAAAAGCTCTTGTTTCGGACTCAATCGATCCTCCCAATTCCAGCAGCTCAATTTGCCTTTCGACTTCATGGTCAATAGCACGTTGTACGTTGCGTATGGAGTTCATATTCTTAACCTCCACCTTCTTACCAAACGATTTCGCCTCTTTTGGCATGACCGAAACGTTGGCGTTGCACCGAAGCGAGCCTTCTTCCATATTACCATCACAAATTTCCAGGTAGCGTACCAGTTTTCTGATTTCCGTCAGGAACATGTATGCCTGCTCCGAACTCCTTACTTCTGGAAGGGTCACAATTTCAACCAAGGGCACTCCAGAGCGATTGAAGTCGACCTGGGTATCACATACACCTGGCCTATGTACCGACTTACCAACATCTTCTTCGATATGAATGCGGTGAAGGCCTATTTTCCTTTCCTTGCCGTCATTAGTAGTAATGGTGACATAACCACCTGTACAGATCGGCGTGCGGTCCTGCGTGATCTGGTACCCTTTGGGGAGGTCAGGATAGAAGTAATTCTTTCGGTCGAAGATCTGAAGCCTGGTTATATCACTATGGCATGCCAATCCAATCTTCACGGCAAGCTCTACTACCTTCTTACTCAGTTTGGGTAGTGTGCCCGGGTGAGCAAATGTGACGACGCCTGCCTGGGTATTGGGCGAACCTCCAAACTCAGCAGAATCGGTATTGTAGATTTTGCTTTTGGTCAGCAGTTGGGCGTGCACCTGCAAACCAATGATGACTGTATACTTGTCTCGTATTGACTTATCCACTCAAGTCTTGATCAAAGCCCTCGCCTTTTCGAGAACAGCCGCGAGCCCGTTCAGGTTCTTTCCACCTGCTGTAGCAAAGAACGGCTGGCCGCCGCCGCCGCCGTCAATTTCCCTGGCCAGCTCTTTTATCATATTGCCAGCGTGAAATCTCCTGGAGGTTTCCAATTTCTCTCCAATCATTACTGCCACCTGAGGCTTGCTGTCAATATCTGCGGCCAATACCATAAGTAGATCATCGAATTGGTTACGCAGTCCGTAGGCAATATTTTTCAATGCCTCTGCATTCGGGACAGATACCTTCTCGATAATTAAAGTATAGCCGTCGGCCTTCACTGCCTTGTGCGCGAGGTCATCCTTGATTCGATTTGACAACTGCTGGTTGAAGGCTTCAAGCTTTTTCTCCAAACCATGTTTTTCTTCAATCAGGTTCTGCAGGAAAGCCGTGGCATTCTTTGGATTCTTAAGGAGGTTCTTTAGTTCACCCAGTAAAGCCAGGGATTCGTTTACATACTCCTGTGCCCCTTCGGCGCTGACCGCTTCAATCCGACGCACGCCAGCTGCGACTGAGCTTTCAGAAATAATCTTGAACAGACCGATATTTCCAGTCGCTGCCACGTGCGTTCCGCCGCAGAGCTCCACGGAAAACTTCGGGTCAAAGGTGATGACCCTCACGAACTCTCCATACTTTTCGCCAAAGAGGGCCATAGCCCCCATATTTTTTGCCGTATCAATAGGCACACCCCGTTGTTCATTCAACTGAATATTTTCGCGAATTTTCTGATTGACAATACCCTCCGCCCGATGCACTTCCTCGTCGGTCATGGCAGCGAAATGCGAGAAGTCAAACCGCAAGATCTTTTCATTTACCAGGGAACCCTTCTGCTCTACGTGTTTTCCAAGAACCTGGCGTAGGGCGGCATGGAGCAAGTGGGTAGATGAATGGTTACTCATGGTAAGCCTTCGCCTGTTCTCATTGACAGCCACATAAAATTCCGCGTCCAATTTGAAAGGGAGCGTTTCTGTAAAGTGAATGATCAGATCATTTTCCTTGAGCGTGTCGACTACAGCTACTTTTTCGTTGGCTGTCTCAACGCTACCAGTATCTCCTACCTGGCCCCCACTTTCTGCATAGAAGGGAGTCTTATCAAGTACCAACTGAAATAGCTCCTTGTTCTTCTGCTTTACTTTGCGGTATTTAATAATCCTTGCTATCGATGTAAGTTGATCGTATCCGATGAATTCTGATGTAGCATCCTTACCCACCAGAATCCAGTCACCGGTCTCTCGGGTAGCAGCCAATTTGGATCGTGACTTTTGTTTTTCCATTTCAACCTGGAAACCCTGTTCGTCCACGGTAAGACCTCGCTCGCGTCCAATCAAGGAGGTCAGGTCAAAAGGAAAACCAAACGTATCATACAATTCAAAAGCCTGCTCGCCGCTGATCATCTTCAAGGCTTCGATACGCTTCAGCCCCCGTTCCAACGTCCGGAGGAAAGATATCTCCTCTTCATGCAACACCCTGCTGACATAGCCTATCTGATGATGTAACTCCGGAAAGACTTCCCTCAACTGCAAGCCAAGCAACGGCACCAGCCTGTACATGAAAGGCTCTTTAAAGTTCAGGTAGGAAAATCCATAACGGACGGCTCTGCGCAAAATCCTTCGAATCACATAACCGGCACCCGTATTGGATGGAAGTTGTCCGTCTGCAATGGCAAAAGAAACGGCCCTCACATGATCTGCCACTACGCGTATGGCAATGTCCTGCTTTACGTTTTTCCCATAGGTGACATGAGCATGCAACGCAATAAAATCCATCAGCGGCCGGAATACATCGGTGTCATAGTTGGAGGTCTTCCCCTGGATGGCCATGCACACGCGCTCGAAGCCCATACCCGTATCCACGTGCTTGTCCGGCAGCGGTTCGAGGGCACCAGAAGCAAGGCGGTTGAATTGAATAAACACCAGGTTCCAAATCTCCACCACTTGTGGATGGTCACTGTTTACTAATTCTCTTCCTGATTTCTTCTTTACCTCTTCTTCCGTCCGAAGGTCGATGTGAATCTCCGAGCACGGACCACAAGGGCCTGCCTCACCCATTTCCCAAAAATTGTCCTTCCTGTTTCCGTGAAGGATGCGACCTTCCGGCACAATCGTTTTCCATAATTCCTTGGCCTCCTGGTCTGCCGGAAGGTGATCTCCCTCATCGCCGCCAAAAACGGTTACATATAAACGGTCCTTCGGCAGTTGATAAACCTCCGTCAATAATTCCCACGCCCAGGTGATGGCCTCCTTTTTGAAATAATCACCGAAAGACCAGTTACCCAGCATTTCAAACATAGTATGGTGGTAGGTGTCCAGGCCCACGTCTTCCAGATCGTTATGCTTGCCGCTAACGCGAAGGCATTTTTGCGTATCCACAATGCGGCTATATTTTGCTTTGCTGTTGCCAAGGAAATAATCTTTGAATTGCACCATACCAGAATTGGTAAAGAGCAAGGATGGGTCATTCTTAAGCACCAAAGGAGCTGAAGGCACAATTTGGTGGCCCTTGCTTTCAAAAAACTCCAGGAACTTCTGTCGTATCGTGGCCGAGTCCATCATGAATTATTAATCAAAGAGCAAATTTAAGAAGAAAAGAGGTGAGTATTGAGCCGTTGGCTTGTTCGAGGGTCTCAAAACTCAATACTCGTTTCTCAATTCTTTTTAATTTCTTTGCACCTCAACCAAAAAGCCGCCATGAAGCCTTATTTGATTCTTCTGATAGCCTTCACTATTAGCCTACCTGTCACCTCCCACGGTCAGTCGCCCAAAGACACAGTCACCTTCATCGGTGTTGGTGATATCATGATGGGGAGCAATTATGGCACTGGCATACTACCACCGGATAGTGGCTCTGGACTGATGTCAGAGGTCAATGATATTCTGAAGAACGCCGATGTCACTTTTGGAAACCTGGAAGGAGTAATGCTGGATGAAGGAGGTACAGCCAAAACCTGCCGCAACCCCAGCGTGTGCTATGTCTTTCGAAGCCCTGTGAAGTATGTGCAGAACCTTACAACGGCGGGGTTTGATGTAATGAGCATAGCCAACAATCATGCGGGTGACTTCGGAGATCTTGGAAGGAATAGCACCATGAAAACCTTGGAGGATTCGGGGATAGAGTTCGCCGGCCAGCTGCAAAAGCCATGGACCTTATTCAAAAAAAATGGTGTCAAGTACGGATTTATTGCTTTCGCCCCCAATAGCAATTGTGTAAACCTTAATGATCTGGTTGAAGCCCGCAAATTGGTAGCCCACCTGGATTCATTAGCTGACATTGTTATCGTCTCATTTCATGGTGGAGCTGAAGGACCCCAATATCAGCACGTGCCACGGAAGACAGAGCTGTTCTATGGAGAAAATCGAGGCAATGTCTATCAATTTGCTCACGAGATGATAGACATGGGTGCTGATATAATTGTAGGACATGGCCCCCATCATACAAGGGCGGTAGAAGTTTACAAAAATCGCTTTGTCGCGTATAGCCTGGGGAACTTTTGCACCTACGGTATGAATATTACAGGGGTCAATGGCCTGGCACCTATAGTCAAGATATTCACAAGTCCCAAGGGCGAATTCCTACAAGCATGCATCACCTCTACCGACCAAACCGCCCGCATGAAGGTGAACATCGACAATGAAAAACGTGTACTGAAGCGCATTCAGCAGTTAACAAAAGAAGATTTTGCTGAAACCAGCATTGCTATAAGCGATGATGGATGGATTAGGAAATCCACAAAGTAATGTTGACATCTTGTAGAAGAAATAAGTTTGACATCATTGCATGGAGTTTAAAAGAATTGCTACTTTGCATGGGTTGATGGAAACATCACCGGCTAATTGACTGCATGGCCTACAAAGAAAAAGAAATAGAAAAGTTATATTACTCGATCGGCGAAGTAGCCGAACAGTTCAATGTAGCCCCCTCTCTGATCCGTTTTTGGGAAACTGAATTTGACATTCTTCAGCCCAAGAAAAACCGCAAGGGTAATCGCCAATTCACAAAAGAAGACATTGAGCAGATCCACTTGATTTATCATCTCGTGAAGGAAAAAGGCTTCACCCTCAACGGGGCCAAAGAAATGCTCAAACATGATGCTATGGCTATCAAAGACAAGATGGAGATGATTGATTCTCTCAAAACCATCCGCAAATTCCTTACAGAAGTGAGGGATAAATTGCAGTAATCCCCATTCTTTCCCCAAAAATCCTACTGTTTTCCTGATTGCGAATAGCTTGCTATTCCCCTTACTTAAGGCCCAATGGATCAGGAACGCATTTCCTTGATGGCCTTGCACATGGTGCCGGGCGTGGGAAACTTCTTTGTAAAGCAGCTGGTGAGCTACTGCGGCTCCGCTGAACAAGTTTTTAAACAATCAAAAGCAAGACTCCTGAAAATACCAGGCATTGGAGGCATTACAGCAGATGCTATTCACCAAGGGAAAACTTTTGATATAGCTGAGCAGGAGTTCAGGAGAGCAGAACGTGAAGACACGGAAGTATTATTCTTTACTGACAAAGCTTATCCGGCCCGCCTTAAGAATATTGAAGATGCTCCCACATTGTTGTATGTAAAAGGCAACACAAACCTCAACAAACAGAAAGTAGTAGCCATCGTAGGCACACGCCAGGCCACAGCGTATGGAAAAGCTCAAGTCGAGAGAATAATGGAGGGTCTGGTACCCCATCAGGCGTTAATCATCAGCGGACTAGCCTATGGCATCGACATCCATGCTCACAAGCAGGCCCTAAGATTCGGCCTGCCTACGATTGGTGTTCTTGGCAGCGGTATGGACGTAATGTATCCCGCAGGACACCTGGACACAGCCAGGAAAATGATGAATCACGGTGGCCTCATAACCGAAAATCATTTCGGCACAAAGCCTGATGCCCACAACTTCCCCGCTCGAAACCGTATCATTGCCGGCCTTTGCGACGCGCTGGTTGTAGTCGAGGCTGCGCAGAAAGGAGGGGCTCTCATAACCGCTGAAATTGCTAACAGTTACAATAAAGACGTATTCGCCATACCAGGAAATATTGGCCAAACCTATTCTGAAGGTTGCAACAAACTAATCAAGATCAACAAGGCAAGCCTGCTCACATCCGTGAATGACCTTGAATACATAATGAACTGGAATACTTCAGTAGAAAAAGCGGAGCCTCAACTCACATTGGACTTACCACAGTTTGAGGAAGATGAACAAATGGTTCTTAACGTGCTTCATCAAAGGAATGGACCCATGATGATCGATGAAATTAGTTTGACAACGGGAATGGCGCAAGGATTATTGGCCTCGCTCCTCCTTACTCTGGAATTCAAAAATACAGTGGTCTCGCTGCCTGGAAAGATGTATAAGTTGGGTAGACAGGGTTTCCGATAAAGCATTCCATCGGTTTAGGCGTGAGGAAAGATTTCATCCGCCAGTCTCATGGCCTTTTCAAATTCATTTTTATCAATTGGGACATTGATCCCTTTGGACTCAAGAAAAAGCATGAGTGTTTCCGTAGCCACGTTGCCGACAAGAACATCCTTTGCCATCGGGCATCCGCCCAGCCCCTTGAGCGCCCCGTCGAAGCGCCGACAAC
>JAYWDR010000315.1:0-13368 GCA_043779735.1 Cyclobacteriaceae bacterium
AAAACTTCGTTGGACAAAACGGAATCTGCTATTCGAAATGGAACAGCCTTTAAATCAAATGCTGATATACTCAAGGCGGAAGTTTTGAAATCGGATCAGAGGGTAATTGAGGTGAAATTTGCCCGGAAGGGGTATCTGGATATGCTCTCGTTTTTCATTAGCCGGTCGTTGAGTCCGGAGGTCGTTCTTGAAAAACCCCTCGACATTCTATTTGACCCCGGTCCCACCATCAAACGACCAGAGTTAACGCTTTACGAATTTCAGCAAGAATTGCTTGGAGCACAACACAAGAGTACCGCTACTCGTACTATGCCCCGACTGGGATTTTTTGTTCAGGGTGGATATGGCAGACCCGCACTTAACCAGCTAAAGAATGAGTTCGACGTGTATTATTTGGGTGGATTTAGGCTGAATTGGGCTCTCTCAGGACTGTATAATAATCACAGGGACAGACAACTTCTCGAAGTGAATAGCCAGGTAGTTCTCGCGCAAAGGGATGCATTTCTTTTTAATACGAACCTCAGCTTGGTGCAGCAATCCCAGGAAGTAGAGAGGCTCCAGGCGCTTATAAAGGTGGATGGCCAGATCATAGAACTACGGACCAAAATCAAGAACACCTCGCAATCGCAGTATGAAAATGGTGTGATTTCGACCAGTGATTTCATACGTGAGCTTAATGCTGAGGACGTTGCCAAGCAAAACTTGTTGCTGCACCAGGTACAACTCATTCTGGCCCACTATAACTATCAAAATACTTCCGGAAACTAAAACATTCTCTTTATGCACTTACGATTGACGGTCACGATACTTTTGTCCATCGGACTTTTTTCCTGCGGAAGAAATCCCAACGAGTATGATGCTTCTGGAAATTTTGAAGCCAATGAGACCATCATATCGTCAGAGGCAACAGGAAAAATTCTGCAGCTAAACCTGGAAGAGGGACTTCAGCTTGCGGCAGGCGAAAAAGTTGGCTACATCGACACGACGCAACTTTTTCTAAGGAAAAAGCAACTCCAATATTCCATCCGCGCTCTATTGGCCAAACGGCCCGACACGGCCAGCCAGCTTTCAACCATCCAGAAGCAAATGGAGACCGCTAACTACGAGAAAAGGAGGGTGGAGAGTCTGCTTAAAGACGATGCAGCAACCAAAAAGCAATTGGACGATCTGATCGCACAGACCGACCTGTTACAGAAGCAATATCATGCTCTGCAAACATCGTTAACCATAACCAATCAATCTATTCTGAGCGAAACGTTTCCACTACAAGCCCAGATTGAGCAACTTGATGATCTGATCAAAAAATCCATCATCATCAATCCGATTGTAGGAACCGTGTTGACCAAATATGCGGAGCAGGAAGAGGTGATAACAACCGGCAAGGCCTTATATAAAATTGCTGACCTCTCAATTATATTGATACGAGCCTACATTTCAGGAGACCAACTTACCTCCATCAAACTTGGACAAACTGTAAAGATCGCTGTGGACGATGTGAATGCCGGCTCAAAGATATATGATGGCATAATCGAGTGGGTATCTGACAGGGCAGAGTTCACGCCCAAAACTATCCAAACAAAGGAGGAGCGAGCCAATCTGGTGTATGCTGTAAAGATCAGAGTAAAGAATGATGGCTTTCTGAAAATTGGAATGTACGGTGATGTCAAATTCTAGCCAGGATATGATGATTAGACAAGTATTATTGGATTAACTGGAATTTCTGAAGTATGAGTGTAGCGGCGGCTGTCAGCGTAAGAAACATCAGCAAAAAGTTTGCTTCTGGAAAAATCGAAGTGATGGCGCTCAAAGAGATTTCCTTTGAGGTGAAGCCGGGAGAACTGTTTGGACTTATTGGCCCGGACGGTGCTGGCAAATCCACATTGTTCCGTATTCTGACTACACTCATGTTGGCCGATCAAGGACAGGCCACTGTGGACGGATTGGAAGTGGTGAGTCAGTATAAGGAAATCAGAAAGAGAGTTGGTTATATGCCGGGCAGGTTTTCGTTGTACCCTGACCTCAGTGTGGAGGAGAATTTATTTTTTTTTGCTACCCTGTTTGATACTTCCATTGAAGAGAACTATGATTTGATAAAAGACATCTACTCGCAAATAGAAAAGTTCAGGAAGAGGAAGGCGGGTCAGCTGTCTGGAGGAATGAAACAGAAACTGGCCTTGAGCTGTGCACTCATCCATCGGCCCAGTGTGTTGTTTTTGGATGAGCCTACTACCGGAGTGGATGCCGTATCTCGAAAAGAGTTTTGGGAGCTGCTGCGCAAATTGCAAATGCAGAAAATTACCATTTTGGTATCCACACCCTATATGGATGAGGCGAGCCTATGCGATCGCGTTGCGCTGATTCAGGAGGGAAAGATATTAGATATTGACTCACCACAGGGTATTACCAAGAAATTCACCAGGACCTTGTGGTCAGCACACGGCAAGGATATGTTTAGTCTGATGGTTGATTTGAAGGCCATGGATAACGTGTTCTCGTGCTACCCATTTGGCCAGGAACACCATGTGGTCTTTAAGCAAGAAACCCAATCAATTGATGAGGTGGTTGGCCAGTTAAGCAAACAAGGACAAGGCGATGTTCGCTTTGAAAAGATTAATGCTACCATAGAAGATTGTTTTATGGCACTAATGAATGGTTAAGCAAAAAGTCATATCGGTACAGGAATTGACCAAACGTTTCGGCGCGTTCACGGCCGTTGATCACATTACGTTTGATGTGACGCAGGGAGAGATTTTTGGCTTTCTCGGTGCCAATGGTGCTGGGAAGACCACAGCCATGCGGATGCTATGCGGCCTTTCTTTTCCCACGAGCGGAAAGGCCATGGTGGCAGGTCTTGATCTGTACAAAAGTGCGGAAGACATCAAGCGGAACATTGGCTACATGAGCCAAAAATTTTCGCTGTACGAAGATTTAACGATTAGAGAAAATATTCGTTTTTACGGAGGAATTTATGGATTGGATGATCACCAGATAAAAACAAAGACTGATTACATGCTGCATAAGCTCAAGCTGGAGGACAGGGCCTCCACGCTTGTAAAATCACTTCCATTGGGGTGGAAGCAGAAGCTGTCTTTTTCGGTAGCTATGGTACACGAGCCTCGGATTGTTTTTTTGGATGAGCCTACTGGCGGCGTGGATCCGATTACCAGGCGCGAATTTTGGACACTGATTTATGAAGCCGCTCATGCAGGAACCACGGTGTTCGTAACGACACACTATATGGATGAAGCAGAGTATTGCGACCGTGTGACCATCATGGTGGATGGACGTATCGATGCACTTGCCACACCCGCTGAGCTCAAGGAGAAATTTTCAGCGAGAGATATGGGTGAAGTATTTGTGCAATTGGCGAGGAAGGCAAAACGAGGGGATTGAAATGAGACAGTTTCTGTTTTTTGTTAAGAAAGAATTCTTTCATCTCTGGCGGGACAAGAGGACGATGCTGATCCTCTTTGGTATGCCATTGATGCAGATCCTCATCTTTGGGTTTGCCTTAACCAATGAAGTAAAAAATACCCGCATTGCTATCCTGGATAATTCCAAAGATGAAACGACCGCAGAAATCATTCAGCAACTGGAAGCCAGCCGCTATTTTGATGTTGTGAAAAACATTCACAGCAATGAAGCGCTTGAGCCAGCATTTAAGGAGGGGAAGATAAAACTGGCCGTGGTTTTTCCATCGCGGTTTCAGTATTCCTTATCCCATGGCAATGACGCTTCGGTGCAACTTATTGCAGATGCAACTGATCCCAACGTGGCCAACACGCTGACCAACTACGCCACAGCCATTATTATGGATTACCAGGCAAACCTAAAGGGACATCAGGATTTTCCATACACTATAAATACAGAAATGCGGATGCTATACAATCCGCAGCTCAAGGGATCCTATAATTTTGTGCCGGGCGTTATGGCCATGGTGCTCATGTTGGTCTGTGCCATGATGACCTCGATCTCCATTGTGCGGGAAAAAGAAATGGGCACCATGGAGGTTATTTTAGTTTCGCCTATCGTACCCATTAGGGTGGTGATTGCCAAAATGGTCCCCTATTTTCTGCTTTCAAGCGTGAATATTGGCAGCATCTTATTGCTGAGCGTTTTCGTCCTGGATGTGCCTATTCAGGGCAATTTAGCCCTGCTTGTTGGTGAATGTCTGCTTTTTTCTATAACTGTATTGGCCTTGGGACTCTTGATTTCATCGGTATCCGACTCGCAACAGGTAGCCATGCTGATTTCGCTCATGGGATTATTCCTGCCGACTATTATGCTCAGCGGGTTTATGTTCCCGATTGAAAACATGCCAGTACCGCTTCAGGTGATTTCCAATATTGTGCCATCCAAGTGGTTTTACTACATCGTAAAGAATGTGATGATCAAGGGCCTCGGCTTTGAACATGTCTGGAAAGAGACGTTGGTTTTGGTAGCCATGACTTTCTTTTTTATGGTAGCGAGCTTAAAGAAGTTCAAAACGCGATTGGAATGAGGGCGCTTCGGATTTTACTGGAGAAAGAATTCCGGCAAGTGTTTCGCAACCCGGCGATCTTGCGTATGATTTTTATGATGCCGGCCGTTCAACTTCTGATCATGCCGTTAGCGGCGGACTACGAGGTGAAGAACGTAAAATTGTGCGTGGTGGATTTTGATCATTCTTCGTATTCAAGAAAGTTGGTGAACAAGATTACCGCAACAGATTATTTTCAACTGATAGATTATACAGACTCCTATTCTAAGGCGCTGGTATATGTAGAGCACGATGAAGCGGACCTGATTTTGCAGATACCTTCATCCTTTGAGAAACAAGTGGTGAAGGAGGACAAGGCGACCCTGTTTCTTGCACTCAACGCGATCAACGGTGTGAAGGCCAACCTGGGTGGTGCATACTTGCGCAGCATCATTGGCGATTTTAACCGTGAAGTGAGATTGGAGTGGGTTCAGGTTCCCCGGGTAAACACGCAGCCAACCATCCAGGTTTCTTCGATCAATTGGTTTAACCCACTAATGAACTACCAGATTTTCATGGTTCCGGGCATTTTGGTAATCCTGGTTACCATGGTGGGTGCTTTTCTTTCAGCGTTGAATATTGTCAAGGAAAAGGAAGTGGGAACGATTGAGCAAATCAATGTAACACCAATCCGTAAACATCAATTTATTTTGGGAAAACTCATTCCATTTTGGGTGCTGGGTCTGATCATATTAACTATCGGGATGATTATTTCCTGGGCGGTCTACGGGATCGTCCCATCAGGCAGTATCCTCACAATTTACGTTTTCGCCGCGGTGTATCAATTGGCGGTACTAGGGATGGGTCTGCTGGTTTCAACTTTCGCTAACACGCAGCAGCAAGCCATGCTGCTTTCTTTTTTCCTCATGATGATTTTCATCTTGTTAGGAGGTCTGTATACCTCAATCGAAAGCATGCCAATGTGGGCACAAGCTTTTACCAAGTTCAACCCTGTCTCTTATTTCATAGAAGTAATGCGAATGGTGGTTCTGAAGGGGAGCACTTTGTACGACATCAGGAGTCATCTCTTCATCGTATTCCTTTTTGCTATCGTGCTGAACGGCTTTGCTGTTTGGAATTATAGGAAGCGGAACTAAGGATACTTCTAAATCTACAGTTTTCCGGTGTCCATTAATGTACTGGAAGTGTCCATTTCCCAACAATTCTGTGCACTTACCGACCAGTTCATTAACCGAAAATCGCTCAAAAGAGGATACAATGGAGGTTTGAGAAAAGTTTGAACAATTGTTGCTCATGGTAGCGGAAACGCTCACGCCATGGCTACACGTAACATGTCCTCTTCTACCAATGTGTTAATCGCAATCATATTGGTGATTACTTTTCCGGTGTGGTTTGCAGTTGGCGCTGTGTTTATTGGGGTTGTTGTTGGATTGTTCGGTGCGGCTGTGGGCATAATCGCGGCTCTTTTTGGTGTGTTGGTGGCAATAATTGCGTTGCCCTTCAAATTACTTTTTGGGTGGTCAGATTGGGGATGGCACTGGTTTCCGCATTTCCATTTCAATGGCATTTTAATGATCCTGTTCATCATTGTTGTTGCGCTAATAATAAGGCGCAGATAGGCTTAATAGATTTTTGCTTCGGCCTTAAAACCCAGGATGTGGTTTCGGAGAGCTTCCTGCCAGGTGACATCAGCATCCCATTTATTACCCAGGAAAACATTTCCGTTGTCGATATGTCGGAAATAGAATTTATAAACTTCTGTTCCGGCTGGGATGGTTTTTAGCTGCAACAGACCGGCTGGATAAGTAACCGATGCGTAGGCACTTTCAGCTTTATTCATATCGTATCCGAGGGTTTCTTTGGCAGCCTTACCACGTGTGTGTACGTAGCACAATACATATAGAAATCCCTGACCTCTGAGCAATTTTTCATCCATACCTGCCTCCGTAATTTTATACTTAAGAGGATAATTCGATTGAAAAAAAAGCTCCAACTCTTTATCCATCACCTCCTCACCAAACTTTGGTACTGCCAGATTGTCGACCTTTAAGTCAATAGCAAAAAATTCCTGTCGAGTACCCTTAAATGGATCGACCGTAATGTCCATTTCAGGAAATTCACTGATCAAATAGTTTTGTTTCTTTTGAATTCTCCATGAGTCCTGGAAAACGGTACGCAATAGTTCATTCAGCCGTTGATGGCGAACACGCCAGCCAGATTGACCGGAATCGATCATGTTAAGCTTAAGATTAAAGACGGTGGCAACAAATTGAAATCCGCTGTCAGACTTTTCAAAAAAAATCAAATACTTGATTTGTCGCGCAATGAAGTATTCGGCGAAGGCTTTGGTAACATCTTTCCCGGCCAGCACCACATCGGTTTGAAAGTAGGCTACGGCATCAATGCCAATTTGTTGGAAGGCTTTCTGGATTTCTTCCAGTTCATTTTTTTGAAAAGTGTAATCATGAAGAACGATAGAGCGGTAAGCGAGCAGATCTGTTTGCGCCGTTTCGGTAAATTGGAGCTTCGCTATGGTGGATTGCGAGAACACTTTTTCGGATAAGAGGAAAAAGCACAGCAATGCGGCTGCTACGCGGACAGTCATACTCCTGAAAATCCCATCAATCGAAACAAAATTCATGCAATTCAAACGTACGATTAAGTACTCTATTTTATAGTCCGAGGAATATTATCATCAAAGATATTGAGGTGAGGTGTTTATATTCCAATAAAGAGGCCTTCAGTATCCTGTTTCATGGGATACGTTATCAAATCGCGCGAACGCTCCCCGCACTCACGTCCGGTTTTCAGGTTGAAGCGGTGGCCATGCCATGGGCAAACCACTTCTCCCAGAAAATTAACAGTTCCTTTACTAAGCGATTCTCCATTGTGGGTGCAAGTATCCTCAACGGCCAGCCATCGATCTTCTGTGCGCACGAGGCAAATCCTTTTCCCCCGCACAATAAGCAGTTGAGGCTTGTTTTTACCGAGCCTGATGAGGCCTTCAGCCTGACTATCAAAAATTTTTACCCAGTCCATTGATCGATTTGCAAGTTACGAATTTGATTTTCCACCAAAGGCAATCGATTTTTCAGTTTAGCCTTGTACCTTCCAAACGATTTAAGTAAAGCGTTTTGAAGAATATTTTCCAAATTGTTTGCGTTCTCCTCTTGAGTTCTTTGGGCATAGAAGTCCAATACCCAGGAGTAAAAGCGATGTTGAAGTTAACGACAGATTATAGGGCACCTCTAAAAACTCCTTGTACCCTTCTCTTCCGGAGAAGAATGACGGGTTGAGGCCATAAAAGACAAGGTTTTTAGAGATGTTCCTATATGTATTCGAACAAGAAATAATCTGAGAGGTAGGATTTAGTAAGGCAAGAATCACGAAACGATAACAAGGGTCTACATGGAGTTATGCGAAAGGATCGTTGAAGCAGATAAAAGGATACGTCCTTACTTACGGGAAACACCACTGGAATATTCTTATGCATTAAATAAAGTGACGGGCAGTGATGTGTACCTAAAGTTAGAAAACATACAAATCACTGGATCTTTTAAAGCCAGGGGAGCTTTGAATAAAATACTATCCCTTAAAAATTCCACAGCAAAAATTGTCGCAGCATCTACTGGCAATCATGGTCTTGGTGTTGCTAATGCATTGGCGGTAGTAAAGAAGGATGGAACGATTTATTTGCCGTATGGCGCTTCTGCTGCTAAAGTGGAGGCGATAAAAATGCGCGGGATTTCCGTTGAATTTTTTGGAGAGAATTGTGAAGAGACAGAACGATATGTCCGAAAGATTTCTGAGACGACCGGTCAGGTATATGTTTCGCCTTACAATGATGTTGAAGTCATGGCAGGTCAGGGGAGCATAGGTGTTGAGCTGCTACGGCAGTTGCCCGGTCTGGACGCTGTTTTTGTCTCTATTGGCGGGGGCGGTTTAATTGGCGGGATAGCGGCCTATTTAAAATCAGTTAACCAAAAGATAGAAGTGGTGGGCTGTTTGCCAGAAAATGCCCCGGTTATGTTTGAATGTATCAAAGCAGGCAAAATTATCGAGGTACCTGAGAAACCGACACTTTCGGATGCTACTGCAGGAGGTATTGAATCGGGGTCTATTACTTTTGAAATCTGTCAGCAATCCGTAGATGATTATGTACTGGTAACGGAAGAAGAAATTGCCGATTCAATGAAGCTTGTCTTAAAACATCATCATCTCATCATTGAAGGCGCTGCCGGCGTAGCTATTGCAGCGCTGGTGAAGAACAGGGAGAAGTACAAAGGCAAAAAAGTGGCAGTTATCATTTGTGGTGGCAATGTCAGTGAAGCAGTTCTTAAAACCCTGGTGTGCAACTAAGATGATCGGAACGATATCCCTTTCTGAAATAAAGGAAATAATAGAAAAAAACTCTGTTGAACAGTTAATTAAAATTATTGAAGAAGGGTTTGTGCTGTACGCGCAAAAGAAAGTAACGGTGCCCCCGGTGGGATACCTCTCATTTAGAAGCCCACCAGGCGGTGTGCACATAAAGTACGGATACATACACGATGATGAACACTACGTGATCAAGATTGCTTCAGGCTTTTATGAGAATCCTTCGCTGGGGTTAAGTTCAAGTAACGGCATGATGCTTCTCTTCAGTCAAAAGACAGGAGAAACACTTTCGATTTTGTTGGACGAAGGCTATCTTACCGATATCAGAACGGCGGTTGCGGGTGCTGTGGCAGCAAAGTATTTGGCGCCCTCCAACATAACCCGCATCGGTATTGTCGGCACCGGGGCTCAGGCCAGGCTGCAATTACAGTATCTACGGACGGTTACAAAGTGTCGGGAGGTGATGGTGTGGGGCCGAAGCAGTGATAAGCTCGAATTGTTCAAGAATGATTATTCATTAAAGGACTTTAACATTTCTGTTACAACGGACATAAAAAATTTAGCAAGGGAATGCAATCTGATAGTAACCACCACAGCCTCCAAAACAGCACTGTTGGCAGCCAACGATATACTTCCCGGAACTCACATTACAGCAGTGGGCGCAGATGCGGAGGGAAAGCAGGAAATAGACCCGCTACTTATTGCAAAAGCAGACCTACTCGTGGCGGATAGTATTGAACAATGTATTGATCATGGTGATTTTGGCTATGCTGTGCGGAGTAAACTGATTGGTCCAAGGAAGATAGCTGCTCTTGGGGATGTGATCGCACACAAAAATTTATGCCGAAGCAACAATCATCAAATTTCGATTGCCGATCTTACCGGCGTAGCAATACAAGATATTCAAATTGCCAAATATGTATATCTGAAATACCGTGGTGAATAATTTTCAAGGCCCAAACCAACAATCCGATCATGAAAAAAATCTACATTCTTGTTTTCACTCTTCTTTCCGGGATATGTCTTGGGCAGATGGACCCGAAGCTACAAGCAACGATCAACCAACAGGCGAAGGAGATGGAACCCAAGCTCATCGAATGGAGGAGGTACTTTCATCAACACCCCGAGCTTTCCAATCGGGAATTCAAGACCGGTCAGTTTATTGCTGACTATTTGAAGTCATTGGGCCTGGAAGTTCAATACCCGGTAGCGAAAACGGGCGTGGTCGGTATCTTAAAGGGAGCGAAGCCGGGGCCGGTCGTGGCACTTCGTGCGGATATGGATGGCCTGCCGGTGAACGAGAGGAACTCGCTTCTGTTTGCTTCTAAAGAAAAATCCAGCATCAATGGGATTGAGACGGGCGTGATGCATGCCTGTGGCCACGACGGTCACATGTCCATTCTCATGGGCGTTGCGGAAATATTGGTAAAGAACAAAGGCGCCTTGAAGGGCACCGTCAAATTCATTTTTCAGCCTGCGGAAGAAGGTGCGCCTGCCAGTGAAGAGGGTGGCGCATTTCTGATGATTAAAGAAGGTGTTCTGGAAAATCCAAAAGTCGATGTGGTCTTTGGTCTGCACATTCAGTCCCTGTTGCCGGTAGGACAATTGGCATATCGCTCTGAGGGGTTGATGGCAGCTGTCGATAAGTTAGACATCAACGTAACAGGAGTCGGAGCCCATGGAGCCACTCCCTGGGACAGCGTGGATCCAATAGTTGTATCGAGCCAGATTATCAATGGACTGCAGACCATTGTAAGCCGGCAAACCGAATTGACTAAAGCCGCTGCGGTCATAACCATCGGCAGTTTACATGGTGGGATTCGTAGGAATATCATTCCGGAGGAAGTGAAAATGGAAGGCACCATTCGAACCTTCGATCCGGAGATGCAAAAAAAGATCCACGAGAAAATCAAACTTACGGCCACAAGAATTGCGGAGGCATCAGGCGCTTCCGCGACGGTTGATATTCAAATCCAGTACCCGGTGACCTACAACGATCCAAAACTGACAACGCTCATGGCGCCAAGCCTGTCAAAAGTGACAGCTGCAGAAAATGTCATAGTAACCCAGCCTGTTACCATGGCTGAAGACTTTTCTTTTTTCCAGCAGAAAGTCCCTGGGTTTTTCTTTTTCCTCGGAGCCTATCCATCTGAAATGAAGCTCACTAAAAGGCCCGTGCATCACACGGCCGATTTTATGATGGATGAGAAATCATTTAGAACCGGTGTGAAGGCGCTGGTAACGCTGACCATAGACTATATGTACATGACAAAGAAATAATGCTAACTCTATTACAATCCAACATGAAAAACCTCATCATCGTCTTATTCCTGCTTACGGCCCTCAGCAGTCACGCCCAGGTAAATCCAAAACTCCAGGCCAAACTGGATCAACAGGCAAAAGAGATGGAATCCAAAGTCATTGAATGGAGAAGGCACTTCCATGAATTTCCGGAATTATCAAATCGCGAAACGAATACCGGAAAGTACATTGTAGATCATCTGAAGTCTCTGGGTATCGAGGTGCAGTATCCCGTGGCGAAGACGGGTGTGGTTGGGTTGCTTACGGGCGCTAAGCCAGGGCCTGTCATCGCGCTTCGAGCGGACATGGATGCACTGCCGGTAACAGAACGTAACAGCTTGTCCTTTGCTTCAAAAGTTAAAACTGTTTTCAATGGGCAGGAGACCGGCGTGATGCATGCTTGTGGTCATGATTCACATGTGGCGATCTTGATGGCTGTAGCCGAGATTCTTTCTAAAAATAAAAAGGAACTTAAGGGCACGGTAAAATTTATTTTCCAGCCGGCAGAAGAAGGTCCACCCGTTGGTGAAGAAGGCGGAGCATCGCTCATGGTGAAAGAAGGTGTTCTTGAGAACCCGAAGGTTGATGTCATTTTCGGCATGCACATTCAATCAATGAGGCCTATTGGGGAAATCGCATATCGCCCGGGTGGGTTGATGGCCGCTGCCGATAATTTTTCCATTACCGTGAAAGGCAAACAATCACATGGCTCGGCTCCGTGGATGGGTGTTGATCCAATAGTAATATCGGCACAAATCATCAACGGCCTTCAAACGATCATCAGCCGTCAGACAGAGCTTACGAAAGAAGCAGCAGTGATCAGTGTTGGTAGGATTCAATCCGGTATACGCGAGAATATTATTCCTGAAGAGACATTCTTTGCTGGAACCATCCGGACCTTCGATGTGGGGATGCAGGACAAAATCCACGAGAAAATCCGACTTACCGCTATGAAGATCGCAGAAAGTGGGGGCGCAACGGCAGAGGTTGTCATTCGCAGAGGCACGCCAGTAACCTACAATGATCCTGCATTGACTGCAATGATGGTGCCCAGCCTCAACAAGTCAGCAGGCCCTGATCATGTAATGAACATCAATGCTGTAACGGGCGCAGAGGATTTTGCTTTCTATCAGAAGAAAATTCCAGGCTTCTTCTTTTTTGTTGGCGCAATGCCGCCCGGTTCGGACCCTTCGACAGTAGCTTCACACCATACACCCGACTTCTTTATTGATGAAAAGGGCTTTCTCACCGGGCTGAAGGCAATGTTGGATGTGACAGTGGATTATATGTACATGCCACGAAAGTAATGTCATCATGTTTACTTGGTTGGGTAGACGATGTAGCGTTCGTAAACCTTCAACACTGGTGTGCTACCAAGCGTATTCAACGAGTCGTTGAGTTTTTGCAAGTCCGGTATGGTGAGCGCAAGGGAGTGTTCATCTGGTTGATAGGTTGTTCCAACACGGTAGTCCTTGCCCGGAGTGTTGGTCATCTCAATATGATTGCCCAGGATGAAAGAGATCCTGTGATGAGCAGCAAAATCTGTTAGGCGTTGGATACTATTTTTGAATGCCATCCAGTCTCTTACATACAAACGACCAGGATAGAAAGTATCCCCTGTTAAAAGGAATTTTGTAGAGGTATCATAAAGAGCAATGGATGCAGGCTCATGTCCGGGAATGGGGATGATCTCTATGGTTCGATTGCCCAAATCAAAATTGGCGGTTTCATTGGGCCAGTTCTGCAGATGAAAAAAACGAATGACATCTTCAGGGGCTAAACCCACAAGGGTTGTTTTCGTTTTACCCTCGAACTGAGGGTCGGCAGCCCGATGATCGCCATGGTTATGGGTGTGGGCCACCACCACTTCCAGGGAAGTATTATTTTCTTTTTCCCAATCGCTGATGATCTTTCTTACTGTAGTGTATAAAGGGAATTTGTTTTCCTCAGCCGGAGCACCGGTGTCAACCACCAAAGCTTTTTTTTCGCCAAGAAAGAGAAATATAAACGGAGCCTCATAGTGAACGCATTTATTTTGCCGGAGAATCCAGGTGGAGGCATCGTAACGCTCGACCTGGATAACAGGGTCTGTATTTTCGGCGCAATTTGGGGAGCCATGGATCCACTTTGTTTTTTCAAAGAAGTCATTGACCTGATTATTTGACGTGCCCAAAGAAATAAGCAGGATGAAGTAGTAGGGTAAAAGGCTC
>JAYWDR010000316.1:0-13366 GCA_043779735.1 Cyclobacteriaceae bacterium
ACAGGTGAAACCATAACCCTGGACGTTGACATGGTGATAAAAGCGGCGGGACAAATTCCATTTGAAGAATTAGTCAGCACCAGTGGTCTGAAACATGTGTCTGGGAAATTGGTGATCGATCAAAATGGCAATACGAATTTAAACGGAGTGTTTGCCGGTGGCGATTCCGTGAATGGCGGAAAGGAAGTAGTCGATGCCGTTCAGGCCGGAAAAGATGGAGCGAAGGGAATGCTTGAGTTTTTGAACTCTACGTCAAAGCCCAAAAGCTAAAGGCCAATGACATTTATTATCCAACCCTAATACTAATATTTCTATATGGCAGATATCTCAGCAAATTTCCTTGGTATAAAGTCCCCCAATCCTTTTTGGCTCGCGAGCGCTCCGCCTACGGACAAAAAAATAAATGTACTTCGGGCTTTTGAAGCAGGGTGGGGTGGAGTCGTATGGAAAACCTTAGGCAGCCAGGTAAAAAATGTTTCGTCACGGTACTCGGCTGTGGATTATAATGGCAGCCGCATGATGGGCTTCAATAATATTGAATTGATTAGTGACCGCCCGTTGGAGTTAAACTTGAGAGAAATAAAAGAATGTATCAAACTTTTTCCTGACCGCGCGATGATTGTATCTCTCATGGCCGACAATACACGTAAGGATTGGCATGAGTTGATCGCGCAGGTAGAGGACACCGGTGCTCATGGCCTGGAGCTGAATTTTGGGTGCCCTCATGGCATGACAGAACGAGGTATGGGCGCAGCGGTAGGGCAGGACCCCGAGATTGCCCGAATGGTCGTTGAGTGGGTGATGGAAAAGGCGACTATTCCAGTTATTACAAAACTAACACCCAATGTGCACTCGGTCGTGCCAACGGGAAGGGCGGCCGTGGAAGCTGGCTCTCAAGCTTTGTCATTGATCAATACGATTCAGTCGGTTACAGGTATTGACCTTGATACGCTGGTGCCGAACCCTAATGTTGCCGGCAAGTCGGTGTTTGGTGGATATTGCGGCCCGGCAGTGAAGCCGATAGCCTTGAAAATGCTGGCGACGATTAGCCAGGACCCTGTCACGTCAAAAGTGCCGATCTCCGGCATCGGTGGCGTGAGTACATGGCGGGATGCAGTGGAGTTTATGCTGTTGGGTGCCACGACCGTTCAGGTGTGTACTGCCGTCATGAAGCATGGCTTTCGGATTGTTGAAGATATGTGTGAAGGGATGAATAACTGGATGGATGAAAAAGGGTTTAAGACCATCTATGACTTTATTGGAAAGTCCGTACCCGCTCTTACCCACTGGGAGGATCTCGACATCAATTATCACATTGTAGCCAAGATCAATCAGGACAAATGCATTCACTGTGGTCTTTGTTACATCGCATGCGAGGATGCATCTCACCAATCTATCAACCTGGCAAAAGGCAATCCTTACAACACCTACTCTGTCAAACAAGAAGAGTGCGTAGGTTGTAACCTGTGTAAACTGGTCTGCCCGGTTGAAACCTGCATCACCATGGAGGAGCAACGCAAGGGAGACGAATACTTGAACTGGAAAGAGTTTCAGCGTCGCGGCCTGCCGCTCAATGATCATTAAATATCGATTCGCTGCTTTTGGAATACTCGTGCCCCTCCAACTTTCTATTTATGAAAAATGGGCACAGTGCTCGGTCCAACAATCACTTACGACAACAATTAATAAAATCAATTAGTCCTACTTTGTCAAGTTGCAATCCCGTAGGGGTGAAATTATGCCACCCCTCTATAATAATGTCAGCCCTCCGGGCTTCCGAATACAACTTGACAAAGTAGGATTAGTTGGAACGGCACTAATAACCTACGGCGCCACCATCAGAACTTCGTGAATCCGCTGCTCCCATGAAATACCCGCTCTTGATATCAAAGTAAATTCCCATCGCATCACCCAGGCCTCTGCCCATCGGCAATTCAGTTAATGTATGTCCTTTGGATTTCAACTTCGCATAGGTCTCGGCAGAAATTGACTGGTTCTCATAAATAATCCTATCGGGCAGCCATTGATGATGAATCCGTGGTGATTCGACAGCTTGTGCGATATTCATCTTATGGTCAATCGTGTTGATCAGGATCTGCAAGACCGTATTGATGATCGTGCGGCCACCTTGCGCACCAATGATGATGATTGGTCTGCCATCTTTGGTAAGAATGGTGGGTGACATGCTTGAAAGCATTCTTTTGCCGGGTGCAATCAGGTTGGGGGAAGTTCCAATCTGCCCCGCCCGATCGGTGCCACCGGGAACCGGATTAAAATCCCCCATTTGGTCATTCAGGAAAAAGCCAAGCCCATCCGCAACTACTTTGGATCCGTATCCTTGTTCAATCGTGTAGGTAAGTGAGACCGCGTTGCCATCCTTATCGGCTACAGAAAGGTGGGTTGTATTTTGGCCCCCTTCATAAATCTGACCAAAGCGGGACGAGTCGCTAACCGAAGCCACCTCCATCTTGATTCCATCACGTAACTTTTTGGCGTAGTCCTTCGAAGTCAGTTTTTCCAAGGGCATTTCCAGATTAAATTCAGGATCACCCATGTATTCCGCCCGGCTGGCAAATGCGCGTACCATAGCTTCCCGAAGAACGTGGATATAATCGGCGGACTTATAACCCAATCCCTGTAGATCATACCCCTCCAGGATATTGAGCATCTCTATCAGGGCCACCCCTCCGCTGCTGGGGGGAGCCATGCTGTAAACAGAATAGTCCCGGTAGGTGCCTGTGACCGGCTTCCGTTCCAGGGCTTCATACTGATCAAGATCTTGTTGGGTAATAATGCCGCCTTGCGCCTTCATAAAGGCAATTAATTTGGATGCTGTCTCGCCCTTATAGAACCCGTCCCTTCCCTGATTGCTGATCCGTTTTAGGGTGGCCGCCAGGTCTGGTTGTTTCCACACTTCACCTTGCTGGTAAATATCAGTACCGTTCTTCGTCATCACCTTCATGGTAGAAGGATACTTGCTCCAGGCTTCCTTTTGATTGCTGGATTGTTCATGCAAGGAATGAGTAAATGAAAATCCTTTGCTTGCCAGCCGTATGGCGGGATCCACTAATTTTTTCCAGGGTAGTTTTCCATACTTACTGTGAGCCAGGTAAAGCCCGGCAACCGTACCGGGAGTTCCTGAGGAGAGAACTCCAATCCTGTTGAGATCCCGTATCAGTTTTCCATTTGAATCAAGATACATTTTTGAATTGGCCGCGAGCGGAGCCTTCTCCCGAAAGTCAATTGTGGTAGCTTTTGAATTCTTGTCGACATACACCATGAATCCACCTCCTCCGATGTTTCCTGCGGTGGGCCAGGTAACCGCCAGCGCAAAGGCTGTGGCAACAGCCGCATCAATGGCGTTTCCGCCTGCCTGCAAAATGTCTCGACCTACAGTCGAGGCGATCACCGATGATGACACGACCATTCCATTCTTTTCATACACAGGTATTCTGCCTCCAATAGGCGCGAAGGCTGAAAAAGAAATGGAAATAGCAATGAAAAATGGAACAAATATTCGAATCTTCATGGTAGGAATTGTAGGTTGGAAATTTATTTTTTTACAGTCCAAAATGCTCCAGGCTCCCGGTCTGCGGAATCAACCGGGTTCTTAGTAAGCAAACATAGGAAAGAAGATCTAGACTTTCATTTGTTCCAGAGAGCATTCAACAATTTCTAAGGAAAGTTGATCTTATGAGGGTTCAGCCTTGCTAATATTAATTCATTGAAAACCAATGATATTGGTAATCTGTTGAGAGTCTACTTCTGGCTGGAGCCATCCGTTATTCGCTGGGCAATATTTATGAGCTCATGCACGGTTTTCCAGTTACGGGTCGTCGCAACAACCTTCAGTTTCTTTTCAAAAAAAGTGTTGGTCAGTTTGGTGTTGCCATAGCCTTCAGGGCAAAACAGATATACCGTTTTGCCGGAAAGAATGAATTCGTCAGGGGTATACACGCCGCCTTTGAGCGCGCTTATAGCGCCTTTGTCAGGTTCGTTTGATAAAAAAGTTACATGCAGACTTTTGGGGTCTTCTTTCCTCTTATTGGCAAAAGGGCTATTCTTTGCCACGGCCTTTAGTTCAGCCAATTCTTTTACCATGACGGGAACCTGAATGGAAAATTCTTGAAGCAATTTCTTTGATATTTTATTTTCGATTTGAGAACAGTCCGTCTGGTCACTTTTAAAGATCACATTTCCGCTCTGGATGTAGGTCTGGACATTCTTGAATGCAAGAGCCTCGTACATCCCGCGCAGAGCATCCATCTTAATAATGTTATGGCCACTAACATTTATTCCTCTAAGTAGGCAAATGAAAGTCTTCATGAATTGGTCTTGTTAAGTGATTGGTGCAACTGTCCTTACTTTTTTGGTTCGATCAGGTCCCATTGATTTCCGTATAAGTCTTCAAAAACCGCAACGATTCCATAGGCCTCAACCAAGGGTTCCCGCACAATGACCACTTCTTTTTCTTTTAAATTTCTGTAATCGCTCCAAAAATCATCAGTGTGAAGAAACAGAAATACACGACCGCCGGTTTGATTGCCTACCCTGCTTTTTTGTTCAGCATTTGTAGCCTTTGCCAGCAAAAGGCTGCACCCGGAAGATCCCGCAGGCGCAACAATGACCCACCGTTTTGCATCAGCGAGGGCGGTATCCTCCAGGACTGTAAAATTCAGTTTTTGGGTGTAAAACCCGATTGCTTCATCATAGTCGTCAACGACGAGTGCCAGGTGAACGATATTATGTTTCATAGTGGGTAGCTGGTAAACTTTCTGCCTGGACTCCTGGTGGACCCGTGAAAGCTAAAGTATGAAACGAGTTCAAGTAAACAAACCAATATCGTGACCTCATGTTGCGAAACATCATTAATAATTTCCGATCTTTAATTGCCACTTGAACCTGAAGGTGATTATGTATGCTCAGGAACTACATACAGTCAGCCTATCGCAGTTTATACAGGAATAAGCTTTCAATCCGGCAGAACACTTCGCGGAGAATAGGATCAGTGATCCTTAGCAGATGACACACTCACTTTGTCTTTCAATGCAATCTAATCCAACCCAATCATCATAAACGCACCCCAGTGAATCGGGGAAGGGAACTCAGCCCGTACTTCCTTCTTGGCATCTACAAAGCTTTGCCGCATGTTGTTGGTGGTAAGCCATTTCTTATAAAAAGTCAAGATGAGTTTTTGTGTTGCGTCGTCATCGACCTTAAACATACTCATGATCAATACTTTGGCGCCCGCCACAAAGAAGGCGCGTTGCAAACCATACACTCCTTCTCCGTTGGAAATCTCTCCCAATCCAGTCTCGCAAGCGCTGAGCACTACCAGATCGGTACGGTCGAGATTGAGACTCATTGCCTCGTATGCCGTCAAAACGCCGCTCTCCATATTATAATTATACTTTGTCTTTGCCAGCACATCACCGGCGCCTTTTAGCAATAACCCGGATTTCATGAGGGGGTTTTCAGCCATCATAGCCTCATTTTCTGTCAGCGTCGCCTGCGTACCCAAGTCCTCAGTTTTTGTGTAGAAGCCATGCGTGGCAATGTGAAAAATCCTTGGGTTATCAAGAGCCTTCACTTTCTCCTCAGTGGCATTGGCTTCCATGTATTCATTCGTCGCCCATCCTTTCTGTTTTAGCAATTTCTGCAACTCATCGACCTCTTTCTCTGTGCCCGGCAGTTGAGCGTATTGCGGGTCGCTGGATGCCGTCAGGTAGAAGGTAGGATTGCCGAACATAGAGGCGCTGTTAGTGCTTGCCGCTCCAGCCACTTTAGACTTCACTTTGCGCAAATACAAGTCCTTCGTATTGCTCACCATCACAATATTCGAATTGTCAATCACATACTTGCCGTCCGGAGTCGGGATGGCCTCCAGGTTGATCTGATTGTACACACCGTCCGGAGAAATATAAATAGTAGAGTACTGACCAATCTCTTTTTGCATGGGCTCCCAAAATACTCTAAACGAGTTTTGATCAGGCGTCATCTGGATGATGCTGTTTCGGTAATACCTAAGATAGCGGGTCTCCATTCGGTGACCTTCCGGGAGAATAATTGCATTGGGGCGACTTTTTTCGCCCTTCACGTAAAGCGCTACATAGATGATTGAATCGGTAAAAGTGTGATTGAAATGACGGTAACGCACCATCTCTACAGCCACATCATTTTTTCCAAGGGCTGATTGTACATTTTCATAGGTGATGCGCTTGTTCTCAAAACTCTGTCCAAAGATTTCTGATCTTTCACTTAGCTCGCGCTCAAGTCTTTCCACCTCAGTCCCCATGGCCACAGGATCAATGCCATTCGCCTGGAGTTGTGCCGTACTCATGGAAATAGCCGCCGTAAGTTCTTCTTTTTTCCTTATCCACAATGTATACTTAGTCTTCAGGTCTTCGTTGGTGCTATTCAATATGCGCTCACGAATTTTGATGGAGCTGCTGAGTAGCAATGCCTTGGTCAATAATTGGTAATTGTACACCTTGCCGCTTAAGTCGCGAAAATCTTCCAGCTGGCCGAAGGCAAGCGTATTGTAAAACTCAAAATCACCCTTGATGGTATTCCAGTACTTGGCTTTCTCGCGCTCGCTGAGGGCTGGAAAGAATTGTTTGATAAAATTTTCGTAGTTGTTGAGTGCCTGCTCGATATTTTTCTTGGCACCCTTGTAATCCTTTTCCTGGTAATACACGCGTGCCAGTTTCGACAATATCTTCACATACTCAGGGTGTGTGTCACTGAAGAATGTTTCGTACAAGCTTTTGCCCTTCTTATAAAACTCTTCGGCCTTGTCGTACTTTTTAAGTTGATAGTATACATCTCCCGTGAGCGCATAAATTGACGCCGCCTGGATGCTGGTATTGGTTCCGGTTTTAGCCCGCCAGATGGACTCTGCCTGCGTGAGCGCGCTGAATGCCTCATCGTACTTCTTTTCGGAAATATAGAGCGTGGCGACGTTCTTGAGAATATCAGCATATTGCGGATTGGCTTTCCCCAGTCTGGCACCCATAATATCGCGGGCTTCAAGCATGAGTTTTTCTACTTGCTTTCTATCATCACCTTTATAGAACTTGATCAGCGCCAGTTGTGACAATGACTTTGCAACGTCAATGTGGTTGCGGCCAAACTGTTTTTCCTGACTGGCGAGGGCCTTGACAATATTATCCTCAGCGTTATCATAGTCGCCAATAGTGTAGTCGATGTCGCTCAATAATTTTTGAGAGGAGGCCGTTTTTGTCGATTTCTCCGTGTAAATGCTGGTGGCTATCTTATTGGCACGCTGCGCTACCTTATCGGCCTCTGTGTAATCGCCCTGGGCTAATAATAGTTTACCTTTGTTTACCAACGGCTCAATAATCCTCAAGGACTCTGCCCCGTATATTTTTTCATACTCAGTGATAAGCTTTTTTAAGATGTCATCAGTATCAGAATAACGACCCAGCATGATGAATAGACTGGAGACATCCTGAGCGTTGCTTAGCTCATCAATACCTAAAGGACGATCTGCTTTTGATATTATTTTTCCTGACCGCTCGAGGGCATCCTCAGCGTCGTCAAAAAGTCCTTTGATCCCAAATAAATTGGCCTGAGCATCGATGGTTTCAACCAAAAGTCCTTTTTTGGTTTCATCTTTCTTGAATTCTTCAATAATGACCAATGACTTGTTAATGTTTTTTTCGGCCAGCTGATACTGCCCCAACCGCAGTTGCAGCTTGGCGATACGCGTGAGCTCTTCTGCATATTTATAGTCTTTGTCGTCATATTTGCTCCGTGCCACCAATGAGGCTTTGTCGAGGGTTGCATTGGCTTTGGCATATTGGTCTGTCAGCTCAAAATAGATACCCAGATGGTTGAGGATGTCAAGGTGATCTTTGTGCCAGTCTCCTATTTCCTTACCTACGATTTTAGTATAGCTCTCGTCATAAATTAGGCCTGCCTCCTTAATCTTATTCGTATAATCCAGATAGAAATTCGCCAATCGAAGTTTTGCCAGATGCATCTCTGGCGCGTTAACACCATATAGATCTGTTTTGATGTTGATGATCTCTTTCAGGTACCCTTCGCAGTTAGCATACTTTTTTTCCTGTATACCAAGGGAAGTAAGGAAATCCAGCATATCGGCAGTGAGAATGTTATTATGCGGTAAGCTGGGCGTATTGTATATCACAGTATTGGCTGCGTTCTCAAGATCCTTGGTTTTCTCATCATTAAGTTTCGTATCAAATTCAACTGCCTTCAGCCGTACTTGAAAGATACTTTTGGGAGGAAATTCCTTTTTGATCATTTTTTCGTACTCCGTCTTTGTATTGTAATATCTGGCACTGACATCGCCCAGAAGCAATTGTTTCAATAGTTCTTCATAAATCTGGATGCCCAAGAAATGCGTGGGCTGGAAAGATGATTTTAAGATATTCAGGGTCCGATCGTATTCCAGATCTTCGGGCAATTTTACAATGCCATTTTCCACAGATACATTGGCGTTGCTGAATTGATTTTTCACGTACGCGATGGAGCGCTCACCAAGATTTTTCTTTATCCAGGTCTTCGCAAATTCAAACGTGGAGTCAGCACGGTTGAGGCTACCCTGTCTTCCATACGTGTTGCCCATGAGGGTGAGAAGCCCCGCGTACTCGCTGAGTCGCTCGGTGACTTCAAGCTCCGGTAATTTGCGGCTCGTAAGACCACCCTTCCCATCCGGGATGGTTTCCTGCTTGACCGCCCGCCTTGCAAAATAAGTTTCACGACTCTTCAGTAATTCGAGCGATTCATTGAAGAACCCCTGGCCTGTCAATGTCTCAGCCATCACCATGTCCCAGCGGGCTTTCAGCAGATCTTTGTTGAAGCTGGCGACATCCAAAATCTTTTTGGCGATCTCCAGGGTTTCCTTAGCGAGACGGTATGAGCCATTGATGTTATACAATTGCGATGCCTCTATCAGCATTGCGCAGTAATTTTCGCTATTCTCTGTGTTGACAGCTCTGTTGGTTGTGAGAGCATTTCTAAGATTCGTGTCGAAATCGGCTAGCATGCCAGAAGAAAGATCACATTTAGCCTTAAGGAAGAAGACAGGGCCTGTGTATGCATTCTGCAGACCGGATTTAGCATTTACTTTTTTCCTGAATTTCTCTACCTCTTCCTTGGCGGAAGTGTAGGAGCCCTCTTCGTACAAGGCCTCAGCCTTGGCAAAGGCCTTGTCAAACTTTGGGTCAGTCTGGGACCCCTTGGTTTGCGCGTTAGCCGTCAAGGTGATGACAAGCAATATATAAAAAAATGCCTGGGCTATCTTGATTTTCATAATGGAGAAATTTCCAAGTTAAAGATACAGAATTTTCAAGTTATCTTTATTTGATGCACCTCAGCCTTGTATTTGTTTCAAAACAACTTGGCACTCTAGGAAAATAACTGAGCCTGCCTCTGGATGGCTCTATCTCTGGGCTCTTCAGAACCCATGGGCATGAATGATTTACAAAATTGTGGAACCCCAAAAGTGAGGTTGATTCGATTGCGGTATTTACCCTTGCTGATTACCTATTACCAGAACGTGAGGTCATAGTAACTTCTTTAAGACTGTCTTAGCGGCTTCCGTCACCGGCGTTCCCGGCCCAAAGATCCCCGTCACACCTGCCTTGTAAAGGAAATCGTAGTCCTGCCGTGGGATCACCCCACCTGTCACAACTAAAATATCCGGGCGCCCAATTTTTCTTAGGATCCTGATTAATTCAGGTACCAGAGTCTTATGCCCACCGGCCAGACTGGAGATACCCACCACGTGCACGTCGTTTTCAATAGCTTGCTTCGCTACTTCATCGGGGGTTTGAAAAAGCGGCCCAATGTCTACGTCAAAACCGAGGTCGGCAAAACCCGTAGCAATAACTTTTGCGCCACGGTCATGTCCATCCTGCCCCATCTTCGCCACCAATATGCGGGGCCTTCGGCCCTCTTTTGCGGCCACCCGGTCGGAAAGCTTTTGGATCTCTGCAATAGATTCCGTGTTTTTCATCTGGCTTGAATATACGCCGGAAATCGTGCGCATCGGTGCGGAGTACCTGCCAAAAGTTTTTTCCAATGCATAGGAAATTTCACCAAGAGTGGCTCTGGCCCGCGCCGCCACTACGGCAAGCTCCAGCAGATTTCCTTTTTCGTCCTTCCCACACATTGCCAGGGCTTGCAGGGCAGACTCAACTTTTACGGTATCCCGACTTTTTTTTATTTGCAACAGTTTTTCCACTTGCTCTTGGCGCACAGCCTCGTTGTTAACTTCGAGTGTTTCAAAATCAGGTTTCTCGTCTGAAGTAAAACGATTTACTCCTACAATCACGTCAAGGCCAGAATCAATGCGGGCCTGCTTGGCGGCCGCGGCTTCTTCGATGCGAAGTTTTGGAATGCCGTTTTCAATGGCACGGGTCATGCCCCCCACGCTCTCCACCTCTTCGATCGACTCCCATGCCTTCTGCACCAATTGATCGGTTAAATATTCCAGGTAATAGGAACCACCCAACGGATCAACCACCTCCGTGATGCCCGTTTCCTTTTGAAGATAGAGTTGCGTATTTCGAGCAATGCGAGCTGAGAAATCCGTTGGCAAAGCAATGGCCTCATCCAATGAATTGGTGTGCAACGATTGAGTTCCACCCAGCACTGCGGCCAAGGCCTCGACGCAAGTACGAGTCACATTGTTATATGGATCCTGTTCAGTAAGACTCCACCCGCTTGTCTGGCAATGGGTACGCAAGGCCATAGACTTTGGATTCTTTGGATGAAACGGTTCCACCATTTTCGCCCAAAGCAACCTGGCAGCCCGCATCTTGGCGACCTCCATGAAGAAATTCATGCCGATGCCCCAAAAAAATGAAAGTCTCGGAGCGAAATCGTCGATGGGAATTCCTGCTTTTAGCCCTGCCCGCAAATATTCAAGTCCGTCGGCAAGTGTATAGGCTAGCTCAAGATAGGCCGGAGCGCCTGCCTCGTGCATGTGATAGCCACTGATGCTGATGGAGTTGAACCTGGGCATATGCTTTGCGCAATAGGAAAAGATGTCCGCCACGATCCGCATCGAAGGCCCGGGCGGGTAAATGTAGGTGTTGCGCACCATGAACTCTTTTAGAATATCGTTCTGAATGGTGCCGTTGAGTTGGGAGGGTTTAACGTTTTGCTCCTCGGCAGCCACAATAAAGAATGCCATGATGGGCAGTACGGCACCGTTCATGGTCATGGAGACTGAAATTTGATCGAGTGGTATCTTATCAAACAACACCTTCATGTCTTCCACTGAGTCGATGGCAACGCCAGCTTTGCCTACATCACCGGACACCCTGGGATGATCGGAGTCATAGCCGCGGTGTGTAGCAAGGTCAAAAGCAACCGACAAGCCTTTCTGTCCCGCGGCAAGATTTTTTCTGTAGAAAGCATTTGACTCCTTTGCTGTAGAGAATCCAGCATATTGTCGGATTGTCCAGGGCCGTGTGGTGTACATGGTGGCATACGGCCCGCGAAGAAAAGGAGGGTTACCGGCAGAGAATTTCAGATGTTCAAATTCTTCGAACAGGAATTCCGGGCGTATTTCAATCTTTTCCTGCGAGGCCCGGGATGGTGAAGGTGCTTTTTTCATCATGCTTGTACCATGGGCTGAATAGATTTCCAGGCATCTTCTGACATCGTACGGGTAAGATCTTCCATGAAATAGGAGCCAGCGAACGGATCTGCCACTTTTGATAAATAAGATTCTTCCCGCAGGATATTGGAAACATTTATTGCTACCCTCGACATCATAGGGTGGTGGCTATCTTCCGGTTCAATGGTAAGGGCATCACAGCCACCGAGGATAGCGGCCATGGCAGCGGTGGTGCTTTTCAACATATTGCTATGAGGTCCATAATTAGTATCAACCCACGGTGGTAAATAGGCATGAACAAATAGTGGGGCATCTGTTTTTGCTTTAGTGGCCACCTGAAATTTGTTCCATACCATGCGGAGTGAACGCAGTTTGGCGGTCTCCAAAAAAAAATCATTTCCCAGGGTCATGCTGAATGCAATCTGACCTGCCGGAGCTAATGAATTTGTTTTCAGTGATGCGATCATCATTCTGAATGCATCAATAAGTTCAGCTACTGGGGAGGAGGTTTTTATCTGAAATCCCATGCTGGCGAACGGGAATCTGGTACTGACCGGTGACGTGGAACAAAAGAAAGCCCCGTGAAACATTTCAGCCTTGATTTTTTTTTCGTTGACGAAATCAGCAAGGGCTGATGCAATCGTTTCCTGATTTTTTATTGCTAAAAAATTGAGCGAACAATATTCCCACTCTATGTTTTTTAGCAGGACCTTAAAATCAATTTCCTTCCCTAATTCAAAAAAAATGCCGTCAGCGCCCTGCTGCAGGCACTCAAGGGCCTTTTGGTTGGTTTTTCCTGGTTCATCAACTACCAGCCTGGGGCAATTGTACCAGGCACGGTGGCCAAGAAATTTATTTTCTGAAACAGAGAGTAGGGGATGAGGTTGATTGGCCCCTTTTCGATCGTAATAGGGTTGAATACGCAAGCCATCACGCTGGTGCACTAATTTTTCCCATGGATTGATTCCATTTAGTTCCTCACGTGCTGTAGCTTCCCAATCTGACAAATGGGCGATTTTGAAGGCATTAAATTTCTTTTGATTTTCTTTCACGAGCGCAATCGTTATTAATCGTCAAATTGAAGCATATACGCCATTAAAGCAATTTTTATTGTTGAAATGATAATGGCATTACGGAAAAAAAATCAGAATAATCAAGACTGATATTTGTTTTTTTTGTTCTTCTATTTTTTCCATCTTTGTCTCCCTTCCTTTTTTCGGGAGCAAAGAAAAATTCCATCTTACTAGATTCTTATGGAAGTTGAATGCGCAACTGTCTGGACTGATTGTCTCGAAATTATCAAACAACAAGTTGACGAACAAAACTTCAACACCTGGTTTAAACCTATTGTTCCGCTTCGCCACGAAGGGGATGTGCTCACCATACAAGTCCCTTCACAATTCTTTTACGAATGGCTGGAGGAGAACTATGTGCCTATTCTGAAGAAAGCAATTAACACCGTGATAGGTGGAGGCGCGCGGCTGGAATATTCTGTGATCATTGACAGTGGCAACCAGCGCAACGCTCCGCTCACAGTGAACTATCCCAATGGCAACGGAAAGCACAGTTCTGGTCCATCTCATGGCAACGGGAATGGGAATTTGGAAGAATATTCTCCATTTACTTTCCGTTCCCTGAACCCGCAAACGGTCAATTCCCGCCTGAATTCAAGCTATCGCTTTGAGAATTTCGTGGAAGGCGACTGCAACAGGCTGGCACGTTCGGCTGGGGTGGCCGTGGCGAAAAAAC
>JAYWDR010000317.1:0-4893 GCA_043779735.1 Cyclobacteriaceae bacterium
CCAGACGACCAAAAGAAAGTGTTTCATAAATTCTATCGTGTACCTACCGGAAATTTGCATGATGTGAAGGGCTTTGGACTGGGGTTGAATTATGTTAAATCAATTGTAGAGCAACACGGCGGAAAAATTTTACTGAAAAGTGAACCTGGAAAAGGAAGCATATTTACGATTACCTTACCACCTAATCATCAATCATCCTAGGCTATGTGTCGATTATCCCTTCCAATAAAATGAGTACTAAAATTCTGCTTGTGGAAGATGACCCAGGCCTTGGGTTTGTGATCAAGGACAATCTTGCTCTGAAGGGTTATGAAGTTACCCTTTGCTCCGATGGTGAGGCTGGCCAGCAATCATTTTTCCAGCAGAATTTTGACCTTTGCATTCTGGATGTCATGATGCCTAAAAAGGACGGTATCACCCTGGCCAGGGCCATCCGTGAGAAAAATAAAGAAGTGCCGATACTCTTCATCACAGCCAAATCCATGCTCGAGGACAAGATTGCTGGTTTCGCAGCCGGTGGAGATGACTACATAGTCAAGCCGTTTAGCATGGAGGAGTTGTGTCTCCGCATTGAGGTTTTTCTTCGTCGCTCAGCAAATCCGTCTCCCAACGAAGGAACTTTTCCACTTGGCCAATACACATTTGACTATTTGAACTTGGTGTTGCTCCACCCCAATGGACCAAAAGTGCTGACCCAAAAGGAAGCCGAAGTGCTCAGACTGCTGTCTCTTCATCAGGACCGCGTGCTAAAACGAGAGGAGATATTAAAAGCCGTATGGGGCGATGATGATTACTTCTTAGGACGTAGCCTCGATGTGTTTATTTCCAAGTTGCGCAAGTACTTGAAAGAAGATCCTGCTGTTGAGATTGTAAATTACCATGGGGTGGGATTCAGGCTGGAGGCGAGGTGATTTATTCCCGAAGCTCCGATTGCCAGAACATTGTACAAATTCTTGGCTAATCCATTTTTTTATGAAAGCACCTCTATTATTCGCTGCTTCCAATTTTTTGTGTGCCGTTTGGGATATGTTTTCTAATCCAATACATCGTACACCATCATTGGATCGCGCTTATTCTTCAAAACAACTTCTCCGGTCTTGCTGCAGTTAAAGGATTCTTTCACGGCCTGATAAGACGATTCACTAATCAAAATCTGCCCGGGCTTGGCAACACTTTGCAATCGCTGTGCTGTATTGACCACATCACCAATCACAGTATAATCCAGGCGGCGGAGGTTGGCTGAGCCGATGTTGCCGGAAATCATTTCACCGCTGTTGATGCCGATGGCCACCTTGGGGAAAAAAGACAATCCATCGTGCTGTTCGGGCTGCAGGCCTTCAATCTTCCTGCGCAGCGCGAGGGACGCCTCAATGGCCCTGTCGAGGTGGTGGTCACCGCGGAAAACCGCCATGATGGCATCGCCGATGAATTTGTCGATGTATCCGCCCTGGGCAATGATCTCCTGTACCATCACATCGAAATATTTATTCAATAATTTAACAACCTGGTCGGGGGGTTCATTTTCCGAAATAGTTGTGAAGCTGCATATATCAATGAAGGCCACGGTGGCATCGACTGTTTCGTTAAGCATCAGGGAAGATTCAAACTCACGGCTTCCCATGAAGTTGAGTACGGTCTCATCCACATACATTCGTAAAATATTATTCTCTTTGACAGCCTGCAAGGTTTGCCGGAGTTGGGTCACGTGCTGAATGGTTTTCTGCACCGTGAGTTCCAGGTCTTCAAAGTTGACTGGCTTGGTAATAAAATCAAATGCGCCCCGGTTCATGGCGGTCCGGATGTTGTCCATGTCGCCATAAGCTGAAACAATCACCGCTTTTACAAGAGACTTGGCTTCCTTCAGTTTGCTCAGGAGGGTTAATCCATCCATGACCGGCATGTTGATGTCGCACAACATCACATCCGCGTCGGGATGCAGTCGCAGTTTTTCGAGCGCATCCTGTCCGTTGACCGCAAAGACAAATTCATATTGGTGGTCCCGTATCTTTTGCCGGAATTTTTGCTTGATCAGCATTTCCAGGTCGACTTCGTCATCGACCACAAGGATCTTGGCCATCAGATTGAAATTTTTAATTTTTGTTTCAACATGTTAAAGTCCACTGGTTTCGTGATAAAGTCATCAGCGCCCAGGCGAATGGCCGTCTCATAGTTTTCTTTGTCGCCATAGGCCGTCACCATCATGACTACAGGCGGAGGTGCTTTGAATTTTTGTTTGATATGTCCCAGCAGTTCCAGGCCGCTCATGCCTGGCATGTTGATGTCCGAAAGGATCAGCACGGCTTGTTGGTTGCCGTTCAAGTAGGTGATAGCCTCTTCGCCGGAAAAGGCGAAGATGAACTCCACGAGTCTATTGCGGATTTCCCTTCTGAAACGCTGTTCGAACAGCAATTGCATATCTTTTTCGTCATCGACTACCAGTATTTTCATGGTTTGGGCTTGGTAATTAGGTTGTGGGTAAGATAATAATAAACTCTGCAGATTCGCCTTCACGGGTTTCTACTCTCAATTCGCCTCCATGGGCTTTAATGATATCATAACTCAATGACAACCCCAGCCCCGTTCCCTGCCCGGTGGGCTTGGTGGTGAAGAAAGGCTGGAAGATTTTGTCAAGGACCTTTTGAGGGATGCCGGGGCCGTTGTCTTTGACACGGATTTGGGCCTCACCCCGGCCCTCTCCGGAGGAGAGGGAGAAGTGCGTGCTCACGGTGACAGTGGGTTCATATTTTGTTTCTTCGTCCGAGCTAGCCTTGCCGAAGGCGGACTTTTTCTCGGCGACAGCATAGAACGCATTGGTTATCAGGTTGAGGATCACCCGCCCGATATCCTGCGGGATGACATTGATGCTGCCAAGGTTGGGATCAAAGTCAGTTTTCGTGGTTGCATTGAAGGACTTATCCTTCGCCCGCAATCCATGGTAGGCCAGGCGCAGGTATTCATCGGCCAGGGCGTTGATATCGGTGGGCTCTTTCACCCCGCTGCTGCTGCGGCTGTGCTGGAGCATGCCTTTGACGATGGCGGCGGCGCGCTTGCCGTGATGATTTATTTTTTCTTCGTTTTCCTTAATGTCCCTGGCGAGTGTCTTCACTTCATCGAGGTTCCCCTTGGCGACCTCCTGCTCCAGCTCATCAATCAGTTCCGTGTTCACTTCGGAGAAATTATTGACGAAGTTAAGTGGGTTTTGAATTTCATGGGCAATGCCTGCGGTGAGTTCACCAAGGGAAACGAGTTTTTCTTGTTGAATGAGTTGGTCTTGCGTACGTTTAAGTTCAGCAGCTCTATGTTCTGCTTCTTCCAGCAACCGGGTCGTCTTATCAAAAAGGCGTGCATTTTCTATAGCGGTTGCAGCAAGTGGTGCAAACATATTGAGTAACTTCAAATCTTTATTGTTAAAACAACGATCCTCTTCGAGGTGTACAGCGCCCAGCGCACCAACAAGCTGGTTGCCGATAAGAAGTGGAACAACCAATACACTACGCACTGTTGTTTTGGTGTACTTGGCGGATCGGCCTTCCCAAATTTGATAGTCTGGAATAATCAAAGGTTTCAGGGTTTCGGCCACCCGCCCCATCGCACCTTCTCCGTGTTTAAGGTAAACGCCACTTGAGTTCATCCCAAGATTATGACTTGCAACTACCTCAAGTTCTTTAAGGTCTTCATGATAAATTGCCAGTTCACCACCAGTCACTTCGAGGAGGGAAACAGCACGTTCCAGCACAGAAGTCAGTAAATGTTTCAATTCAAGCTTACGGGACAGATCGGTCATAGTATCCAGTAAAGCTTTTTGCTCATCAGCCCTGCGCCGTTCCGCTTCAAAAAGACGAGCATTTTCTATGGCCGTTGCAGCAAGTGGCGCAAACAGGTTGAGTAAATTAAGATCATTATCATCAAAGTGACGATGCTCTTCCAGGTGCACCCCTGCCAGTGCTCCGACAAGCTTATTACCAAGAAGAAGTGGTACTACTATCACACTTCGGACCGTTGTTTTGGTATATTTTTCGGATCGGCCTTCCCAGATTTGATAGTCTGGAATAATCAAAGGTTTCAGGGTTTCGGCCACCCGACCCATAGCACCTTCGCCGTGTTTGAGATGTACACCTCCTGAGTTCATCCCCAGATTATGACTTGCCACAACTTCAAGGTCTTTAAGGTCATTATGATAAATTGCTAATTCTCCACCGGTTACTCCCAGAAGTGAAACGGCACGTTCCAGCACGGAAGCCAGCAAATGATTCAATTCAAGTTTACGGGAGAGATCGGTCATGGTGTCCAGCAAAGCGGCATTAATTTCTTCTGGGGATTTCCCTTTAATTGATTTTATATTCATAAAAAATAATTAGATGTAAATAGAATTTAAACTTATTATTATGGCAGCTGAATAATAAATTCGCTTCCTTCTCCTTCCTTTGTCTCCACTGCATTTTGCTTTAATCCGTTTGCTTCGTCTGTCTCTGCAATTTGTCTTGTAAATAATTCTGCCAGTGCGGTAAAGATTAGTTCTGCTTCACTCATGTGGTCTCGCAGCTTTATTTCGTTTCTAATTTTTAAGTGTGTGATGGTAACTTAATCATAAACTCACTTCCTGGGCTTGGTGGTGAAGAAAGGCTGGAAGGTTTTATCCAATCTCATTTTTACTAGCTTATCATGAGCCGTAGGCTCGAATCATTTTATAACAACGCCTGCCCGACTAAAGTCATTCAGGCGGGGGGTTTAACCCGTTGAACAACATCACAACTACACATTGAGAGCCGTAGGCTGGGGTCATTTCTTACTTTACTGACATATGATCCGAACCTACGATTCTCTTGTTTGTTAGCCCTTCTCTAATCAACGGACTAAAGTCCGTCGTTACAAAATGGACCGAGGCTACGCCTC
>JAYWDR010000318.1:0-30767 GCA_043779735.1 Cyclobacteriaceae bacterium
CTAAAAGAGAGGGTAGCTGACAGATTTTATGATCCGCTTATGAAACTTTTTCGGATATTTAAGTAGAAATACAGGATTATCCCCGAATGCCATGAAAAAGAACGTGTTTAAGTTGAAGCCGCTTTCAAGAGATGGAGTAGAGGCAGCCTTGAGCAAGGCGGAACATTACCGGCTCCTCAATCATCCAAAATTAGCGGAAAGCATTTGCCTGGACATACTTGAGGTTGATAGGGAAAACAAAAAGGCTTCCACTGTATTACTGCTGGCGCTCACCGACCAATTTGGACAATCCACTGCCACGGTTGCCAAAGAGGCTCAAGCCATTGCGAACAGTTTAACAGATGAGTATACTCGTTTGTATTACACTGGCATCATTCATGAGCGACAGGGCAGTGTAGCGCTGAATTCCGGCATGCACGGATCCGATTTTGATGCATACGAGTGGTATATGGAAGCCATGGATTATTATGAAAAGGCTGATGCGATACATCCTTCCGGCAACAATGATTGCACCCTTCGGTGGAACACCTGTGCTCGCATTATCACTCAATTCAATCTTCAGGAGAGACCTTCGGATGTGCCGCGTCCGATTTTAGAGTGAAGGTATTCTGGAATACGGCATCCGCAGGATATGCGGCACACTGCATTGGTGGGATCGCAAAGGCAAGTGCCTCACTATATACCTCATAATTTTTGAATTTTCACAGCGGTCCCGTAAGCAAGTACCTCTGTAACTCCTCCCATAATTTCGTTGGCATCATAGCGAATAGCAATCAGCGCATCGGCCCCTTTTTCATCGGCATGTTGCACTAACAGCTCAAACGCTTCCTGTCGTGCCTTTTCACAGAGCTCGGAGTAAATGGAGATATTTCCGCCAATCAGGGTCTGGATGCCAGCTCCTATGTTCATAAAAACATTTCTTGATCTTACGGTGATGCCGCGAACAATTCCGAGGTTGGCGATGATGCGATATCCAGGAAGATCCGTTGACGTGGTAATTAAATTTCTATCCATATCATTTTGGTATTGGTGGTCATTGTTAAATTGAGGGGGTAACTGCAATTTCTTGATTTCAAATATACTAAATGGCTTTATCACAACGGACACACAGTGTTGAGGATAGATCGCTCCTAAACGCTACAAGGATAACAAGGTTTTTGACGGGTATTGCATGAACCCGCTGTCCCAGGAGGGTATACGGCGTTCATTGGTAATTAATTGAATAGTAGCCTTGCAATCCTTGAAAAATATTAATAAGATTTGCATCGATTCCGTTGTTATACTTTTCCTGTGAAGTTGCGATGACGCTCAGAGGCTCGTGAGCGTGAGTCTGTAAAATCAATAAACTCAGCACCAAACCAAATTCTACTATTATGAAACGATTATTCATCCCCATGGCAGCAGTCCTATTACTCTTAGGCGCCTGCCAGGCCCCTGGTCCGAAAAACCAGTTATTCGATTCAGGACCTGAAGTTGACAACATCGCCAAAAACATTAAGTCTTATGTTGATGGGGATTGGGCCGCCTTCCGGGCCGCCTATGCCGACACCGCCAAGAGCTACCACAACAATGGCACGATGACCTTGGATTCACTGGTACAATTTCATAAAATGGCGAGAAATAATTATGACAAAGTGGAAATCATAACCTATGCTACAGAATATGTCAAATTTGAAAAGCAAGGAGATTTTACACACTTCTGGGGACTGTGGAGGGGCACCGTTAAGGGAACAGGAAAAGTGGTTGAAACAAACGTGCATATCGCCTGTAGGATGGTGAACGGAAAAATAGGTACAGAGTATGTTTATTACGATCCCACGCCTATTGTGGCAGCTTTAACCGAAGCGAGGGAGGCTGCTATGGCTTCTCAGCCAAAGAAATAGAATTTGCCATACCTTCAAAAAATCTTCTCCTAACTGGGGAGATTTTTTTTATACCTATTCCGGTCCTTGACAGGAATGACGAGTTTAAGTCCCGACCACGTTTCATTGACGGCACAGACTTTCACATCAACCAATCCGCTCTTCAGGGCGTAGTCACGGATAATATTTCCATCCAAATCCGTTTCGACTTTGGATGCTTTCCTGGACCATGAGATCCAAATCATTCCATCAGGCTTCAGCACTTTCTTGTAACGAAGTAGTTCTCTCTCAAATAGGTTCTTTCTTTAACAAACAGGTGGATAAAGTCGAGCGGCTTTAGCCCAGGTTTCTTCAGCACAATACTCAGCTTTCTTATCAGAGGCGTACCGAAATATCCTGCCATCTTCCAAAAATAAAAAATCCCGATCAAATTGACCGGGATTTCCTTGGCAAAGATTCATTCTAATTATTCTTGTTACCCATTTTATCCATCTCCTTGTTGAATGTGTCCTTGAACTTTTCGTAGTCGTAGTCGATTTTTAGTCTTTCATCTTTAGAAAGGCGCTCATTGTATTGCTTTACTAGGTCATCAGCAGAGAGTTCGATGGCCACATACGTCTTGTAGGTTCCTTCCTTTGTTTGCACCAGTTTTTCGCAGATGGTACGCACACCCTGGAGGGTTTGGTCCACCACTTCACGGTTCAACTGTTCAAAACGCTGCTCCAATTCCTCGCGCTTGTTCATCTCGCGTGAGTTGGTGTAATTGTCCGTTACTGTTTTTACCGTAGTCTGAATGGATTGTGCAAGCTCATTGCGGGCATTGGTCAAGGCCTTCTTTTTCGAAGTCACCTGGTCCATACTTTCTCCGATCGAATTGGCCCTAAAAACCTTGCTGTTAGTAAAAAAATCCGGGCCGGAGCAAGGCACCGAAATTTCCTTCTCACCGGAAGGCATCGGCTGCTTTGATTTACAGCCTACAAATAATCCAGCGGCCACAGCCACTGCTACATACGATAAACGAATTAATTTTTTCATATCAATTTCAAGATTTGGTCATGCAAGTTAAACATTGCAATTAACAGGCCACACTTTATTCGGAGCTATTTTCATTCTAAAAACGAGGAAAAAAGCGTTTTATTGTAAAATCGCGTTTAACAATTCAGGCATTTTCTCCTTGTCCAATACCTCCAATGATTTTGTGTATGCCTCCTGGCTGGCCCGATCAAAGTCCAGGCTATATCCTTTGATGCGCTCTAATGTTGTAGCATAAATTTCCTTATTGTCTTTCATCGTACTAATTCGGATCACTGTGGTGACATACGATATATGAATACTTCCCGAAACCGCCCCTTTTTCAGAATCAGTGGTCACGTCCAGCCATAATTCTGCTTTATTTTTCTCGTCGGTGAACTCAAATCCCTGGTTGGCTAGAAAATTCTTGATCTTATTCGTGACCTGTTGGTTTGGTTTGACTACCCCAAAATTCTTTTCTGTTGAGGTAACAAACACCAACGGCCGCTGCACTTCCAGCAATATGATGGCTTTAGGTACTGTCATTTTGGAAGATATCAATACGAAGATCGGCGATGGGTTTGCGCCGGCAAAGGCCAATAAATTTACGCTTACCCCCACCGTTTGTTCCAAGTCACGGGAGCCAATTTTCGTCAGGAGGATTTTGGCATGGCCTGCGGCATCGGTCTTGTAATCAGGGAACACATCACCCGAGCCCTTGTCAAACGCTGCCTTCAGCGGCAAATCAGGCAACACTGCCTTCAAGGTTTTGTCCATGGCCTTCACCATCACCGATTGGTTGCCTTGTGCCACCCGCCTGTTCAAAGTGAGTTGGGATGGCGTCGTGGTTAGCAGTATGTTATCCAGCAATTGCTGCATACTGGCATAAATCTCATTGGTAAGAATAATATCTTTTCCTTCGAAAGAAAGCGTAATTGGTTCGGCTAGGTATTTTTCTACCGCCCTAAACCCCTGGTAATAAAATCCCAATGCCTGCACAGAATTATTGCCACGCTCAGACTGTTTTGCTTTGGTAAAGAAATCCAGTGCTAAAGTCACTGCATCCCGCTTTTGCTTCTCCTTGATTTCGCGATAGCGCTGCTTTGATAAGCGATAGTACACCCAGTAGTTCTTGTCATCCTCCCATGAATCGACTGCTTCAAACTCCTCTATTTCATCTGCCGCCGTGGTTTGAATCATCTGTTCATACTTGTCGCGGAATTCCTTGTTCTCATCGATTTGGGTGAGTACGGAGGTGGACGAAATATTAACTTTGATTTCAGAGACTAAATCCTCCAGGGAGCTTTTTTTAGCTTCCTGAACATAATTATTCGTCCCACCTTTTGTACTGTGGCCTATGCCAACATAATACGCACCAGTTTGAGGCTTGGCGCTAAGCCAGCCTGGCCGGGCATTCTGCAAATCTGACTTTTGGCCAGTTTTGGTCACGGACGGGCTGCAGCCTGCCAGAATAAGAAAAATGACGATAATTCGGTTCACAGAGCAGGGATGATCATTAGGTATTGGCAAACCAGATTCATGCCAGAATCTGTGGCATTTTATCAAACAAAGCTATGCACCAAAAACGACCTACAGGAAACATAGCTAGAATTTATTTTTTTTATTCAAATTTTGGAAGGTATGACGTCAAATCACGGACCTTCTTACTTCGAGAAAATTGGTTTGCCATTCAATAATTTATCAATAGCGTTTCGAGTGATCCTTTGGATCTTGTCTCCATCCTGACCACCCATACCTTTTAAAGAACACCAATCATAGCTGGCGCCGTTCACGACTATGCCAGATGTTTCTGTCCGCTTGAACACAATAAAAGTTCCGATGGTCTCTTTGTCAAATCGGGATCCCTTATCAAAGCCGATTAATTCGATTTTGCTGAACTGTAAAGAATCCAAATCAAGTATTGGAAATTGGTCATTGTCAAATCCCTTGATAGGGGCACCGTCATATTCTCCAGAAGGCAGGCTCATGATATCTCCTTTTCGGAAGCCTGTTCCCTCCAACAAGGGAGAATCAGGGCTCATGATTTTGTAGCCATCCCATCCGTTGTCAGTTTTCAGGCCATAGCCCCCATGCGGAAAATCTGCACCAATGCTTGACACAATTGAATATTGCAATGAGCGTTCAGACCAGTTTATCGTTTTCAACAACGGGTTCGGCTCCGGATCATTACCATAATAACGAATCAGCTTATCATAGTTTGCAGAGTAACGAACCTGCCACCACATTGTATTACCAGAAAGCACCAACGCATTTCCCCCTTCGAGCACGAATTTGTCAAAATGCTCCCGTCCTCTCCGTGTCCAGTATTCGCTGTGGCCCACGATCACAAGAATTTTTGCGTTTCTAATGGCAGCATAGTCATCCATATCAATGTCGGTGGCAAACCCGACGTTCACATTCTGTAAAGTCGAAAACCACTTTAAACCGAATTCTGCTAGTCGTGGAATGGGGATAGGTCGAAGAAATGAAACGAAGGAGGGCTTATTTTCCACAGAATAAAGGCTCTTTCCTCCACTATAGCTATACGCATTTGCTGTGTTGGAAGGATAAATTACCAGTACGTCCAGGGGATCTCGCGTTTTCACTACGAAAGGACTTTGATGTTCTATTAAGTATATTCCGCTTTTAAGATCAAGGGGCAACTCAATTTCAACGGTGGGAAAGAAGCCATAGCCATTCACTGAAGGGTCCTTTTCTATCAACTTCTGCACCGCCAATGAAGTGGGGACAGAAAATGCCAATTCACCAGTGAGCTTAAAGATGTCGAGCTTACAAGATGGAACGTTGTCGATAGATTGAAGATAGGCCTTTACTACATCACCTGGGTAGTAGGATACTTTGTTGGTGTATCCAAAACTATAGGAAGCTGAGCAGGGGATTTTGGGTAGTGATGGAACGACAGCCAGCTCCTTGTCTTGGCACCCTTCCAAAAGACAAAAGATAACCAGCAGCTCAAAAATCGATAGAGATAGCTTTCTCATTCGTTAAGAGAATACAGACTGCCACTCAAACATTAGTCACCCGATTTTACTTCCACTTCATAGGAGCCCATGACTGCCGAATAGTATTCGCGATTCATGCGGGCTATATTGGTAATCTTGATGGACTTAGGGCACTCCGCCTCACAAGCACGAGTATTGGTACACGCGCCGAATCCTTCGGCATCCATTTGGGCAACCATTCTTTCTGCGCGTTCATTTCGCTCCGGCTTACCTTGTGGCAACAATGCAAATTGGGAAATCCTAGCGCCTACGAATAACATGGCTGAAGCATTCTTGCATGCAGCTACACACGCCCCACATCCAATACACGTCGCAGCATCCATAGCCTCATCAGCAACTTTCTTTGAGATCGGTATCTCATTACCATCTGGCACACCGCCTGTATTTACCGAAATAAATCCGCCAGCCTGCTGAATGCGGTCAAATGCCTGTCGGTCCACCACTAAGTCCTTAATCACTGGAAATGCCTTTGCCCTCCAGGGCTCCACGGTGATGGTGTCTCCGTCGCTGAATGTCCGCATGTGAAGCTGGCAGGTGGTAGTTTGCTGAGGTCCATGCGGGCGGCCATTGATATACATACTGCATGTACCACAGATTCCTTCGCGGCAATCATGATCAAATGCCACGGGATCCTCACCTTTTTTTATCAAGTCCGTGTTCAGGATGTCGAACATTTCCAGAAATGACATGTCTGGTGAGATGTGGTCGAGGTTATAGGTCTTGAATCCACCCTTTGTGTTCTGACCTTTTTGCCTCCAGACTTTCAATGTTATTTTCATATTCTTTGCCTTGAATCTTATTGCATAGATGCAGTTACAGCACGTACACACGTTTACATTCAACTACCTACTTATAACTTCGCTGTGTCAATTTTACGTTCTCAAACATCAATGGCTCCTTGTGCAATTCTTCCTGTTGGTTATCCCCTTTATATTCCCAAGCAGACACAAAAGCAAACTCATCGTCCTTGCGCATTGCCTCGCCATCAGGAGTAGCCGATTCCTCCCTGAAGTGGCCACCGCATGATTCAGAGCGGCTCAACGCATCATCCACCATGAGTTCACCTAGTTCGATAAAGTCTGCGACACGATTTGCTTTCTCTAACTCCTGGTTCAATTCGCTGGCGCTGCCGAGCACATTCACATTGTGCCAGAACTCTGTCTTAATCGCCTGGATCTTTTGCTTCGCTTGCTTGAGTCCTGCCTCGCTGCGAGACATGCCGCAGAATTCCCACATAGTCAGACCTAGTTCACGATGGAATTCATCGACTGTCTTTTTGCCCTTTATGCTAAGGAGCTTATTGATACGGCTGGTTACAACCTCCATGGCCGCTTTAAACTCAGGCCGATCTGTTCCGATTTTGTCCCATGGCATTCCTGCCAGATAATCTCCCATGGTATAGGGAATAACAAAGTATCCATCCGCCAGACCTTGCATCAACGCGCTGGCTCCCAACCGGTTGGCGCCGTGATCGGAAAAGTTAGCTTCTCCCAAGGCATAGAGACCCGGTACCGTAGTCATTAAGTTATAGTCAACCCAAAGGCCACCCATAGTATAGTGAACAGCCGGGAAGATCATCATCGGCATCTCATAGGGATCATCGCCCGTGATCTGCTTATACATGTCGAATAAATTTCCATACTTCGCTTCAATTGTTTTCTTTCCATCTCTCTTGATGGCATCCGCGAAGTCAAGGAAGACGGCCAGGCCGGTATTGCCAACTCCACGGCCTTCATCACATACGATCTTTGCATTGCGCGAGGCAACATCACGAGGAACCAAGTTTCCAAACGAAGGATAGCGTCTCTCCAGAAAATAATCACGATCTGTCTCTATAATACCGGCTGCATCTTTTGCCTTCAATCCTTTGGCGGCCACTTTCGGCACCCATACCCGACCATCATTGCGCAAGGATTCAGACATCAACGTCAGCTTCGACTGATGATCTCCAGAAACAGGAATACAGGTAGGGTGAATTTGCGTAAAGCATGGATTGCCAAACAAGGCTCCTTTCTTGTGCGCCCTCCAGGCAGCGGTTACGTTCGAGCCTTTGGCATTGGTAGACAAATAAAAAACATTTCCATATCCCCCTGTACATAGAAGAACAGCATGGGCAGCGTGAGATTCAATTTTCCCGGTGATGAGATCCCGTGTGATAATTCCGCGTGCCTTCCCATCTACAATAACCACATCGAGCATCTCGGTGCGGGCATACATTTTCACTTTGCCATTGGCTATTTGACGATTGAGGGCTGAATACGCTCCTAACAATAACTGCTGGCCGGTTTGGCCACGGGCATAAAAAGTCCTGGAGACCTGCGCGCCACCAAAAGAGCGGTTGGAGAGCAATCCTCCATATTCTCTGGCAAATGGAACACCCTGTGCCACACACTGGTCAATAATATCGACACTGACTTCGGCCAGGCGATGAACGTTGCCTTCGCGGGCCCTATAGTCGCCGCCTTTTATGGTATCGTAGAAAAGACGATAAATACTATCACCGTCATTCTGATAATTCTTTGCTGCGTTGATTCCTCCTTGTGCTGCTATCGAATGGGCCCTACGCGGACTATCCTGGAAGCAGAAAGCCTTCACGTTGTACCCAAGTTCTCCAAGTGAGGCCGCAGCCGACGCTCCGGCTAACCCTGTGCCCACCACGATGACATCATACTTGCGCTTATTCGCCGGGTTGACCAGTTTCAGGTTAAACTTGTGCTTCGACCATTTTTCATCGAGCGGACCGGCAGGAATTTTTGAATCAAGCTTCATATGTTGAATGGTTCTTCGGATTAGAATTTAAAAAACATGCTAATAGGTATCCACGCAAAAAATGCTGGCACCAGGATCGCAAATGCTTTACCTATGAAATTAATGACAGGATTGTACTTCATATGGTTTAGGCCCAGCGTTTGAAAAGCACTGATAAATCCGTGCCATAGGTGGAACGCAATGCCTATCATACATACGACATAGAGGCCCACATACCAATCGATTTTAAACCAGTACGCCACCACGGTATATATGTCTCTTACTTGCTTTCCTTCATAGTCAACGGTAGGCATACCGCCATAATGCATCTCCCAATAGAAGTGCCTCAAATGCACGACCAAGAACACCAATACGATCGTACCCAAGATGCCCATATTCCTGGACGACCATATGGAGGAATTTGAAGAAGTAACAGCATAGCCCCGGGGGCCCCGGGCATCACGATTTTTTTTGGTGAGAATAATGGAGAAAAGGATGTGGATCAGGATAAAAGTAAAATTTGCTTTGGAGATGGTCTGTACGAGTGGGTTTGTACTCATGAATTCGGCATACACGTTAAATGAATGTCCGCCATCATTCTTCAAAAGTTGAAGATTCCCTATCAGGTGTATGAGCAAGAAAGAGACCAGGAACAAGCCGGTCAGCGCCATTATTAGTTTTTTTCCCAGCGTACTGGAGAACATTTCTAGAAACCACTTCATGGTGAGTTGGGGGGTTTTTTCAAGCAAACCAAAAATAGCCCGCAAAGCTTTAACAAACAATCTGGCGGCCTATTAAATAAATGATTCAAAATAGCCTAAAAGCATTCTCCGTTCGGCTTGGGCCTTCCCTCCTGCTGCGCTAATTTTACTCGTTAACCACTATTCGATCTTTTCATGTATTTGATTTTCGACACGGAAACCACGGGCGTTCCGCACAATAAGACTGCCCCGCTGACTGACCTCGACAACTGGCCCCGCATTGTGCAGATCGCCTGGCAGTTCCATGATGGAAATGGGGGCCTGTTCTCGCAACATAATTACTTAATAAAACCGGAAGGCTTTGACATCCCATACAAGGCAGAGCAGATTCATGGCATTTCTACCAAACGGGCACTTGAAGAGGGACTAGAACTGGGGAAAGTCCTCGACATTTTCCTGGAGGACCTCAACAAGACATCGGTATTGGTAGGTCACAACATTGAGTTTGATATTAACATCCTTGGGGCTGAACTCATTCGTCAGAGTCTTCCTACAGAAAAGCTGTTATCTACCGCTAAAGTCGACACAGGACTTGTGTCTATAGAATTCTGCCAGCTTCCGGGTGGGCCCGGCGGCAGGATGAAAATGCCCAGACTCTTAGAGCTTCATGAAAAGCTTTTTGGAAAGGGCTTTGGCGATGCCCACGATGCCTCTTACGATGTGGCGGCCACCGCACGCTCGTTCTTCGGACTTATCCAGCAAAAAGTGGTAAAGCCCTTTGACAGCACCCCCATCCAGCAAATTGACTATGAAGAACCAAATCTTGAAACCGGCAATAGCAGCAAACGGGAGAGGAAGAAAAAGTCAGACTACTCGGCAGAGGGAGGTAGTGCAGAACTTACTGAAAATCCGTTTTGCCATTTGCACCTTCACTCACAATACTCTGTGCTCCAGGCGACCGCTAAAGTTCATGACATAATCGCGAAGGCAAAAGAACAAAACATGTCTGCCATCGCCTTGACGGACCTTGGCAATCTCTTTGGGGCATTCAAGTTTGTAAGCGAGGCGCTAAAGCACGACATAAAACCCATCGTAGGATGTGAATTGTACCTGGCCGATGATCGGAAAAAAACAAAATTTACCAAGGACAATCCGGACAAGCGATATAGTCAAGTGCTATTGGCAAAGAATGAAGAGGGCTATCATAACCTGGCAAAGCTCAGCTCTCTAGGATTCATAGAAGGACTTTATGGTATCCACCCCCGCATTGACAAAGCATTGGTGGAAGAGTATAAGAAAGGGTTGATGGCTACCACAGGGGGTCTTACCAGCGAAGTATCCTATCTGATCCTTCATGTGGGCGAACGCCAGGCAGAGGAAGCATTCTTGTGGTGGCACAAAACTTTCGGTAAAGATTTCTATGTCGAATTAAACCGACACAACATACCTGAAGAAGATCATGTCAACCAAACCCTGCTGCGATTCTGTGAAAAATATGAAGTGAAATACTTTGCTGCGAATGAAGTGTTTTACCTTCAGAAAGAAGAAGCCAATGCCCACGATGTCCTATTGTGCATCAAGGAAGGTGAATTTCAGTCCACACCTATTGGAGAAGGGCGAGGCAAGCGTTATGGTTTACCTAACAACGAATTCTATTTTAAGTCCCAGGAGGAGATGAAGAACATCTTCCGCGATCTCCCAGAGGCTATCAACACGATCACGGAGATCGTAACCAAAGTGGAACGCTATAAATTGGAACGAAAGGTGGCGTTGCCAAAATTCGAGATTCCAAAGACCTTTGCTTCCGAAGATGACTACTTACGTCACCTCACTTTTGCGGGTGCAAAGAAAAAATATCCTGAAGTGACGCCTGAAATAAAAGAGCGTATTGAATTTGAGTTGGAGACCATCAAGAAGACCGGCTACCCGGGGTACTTCCTCATCGTGCAGGACTTTACTTCGAAGGCCAGAGAAATGGGAGTGTCGGTAGGGCCTGGTCGTGGATCGGCCGCTGGCTCGGTGGTGGCATACTGTAACGGCATCACCAACGTTGATCCCATCGCATATGACCTGCTATTCGAGCGGTTCCTGAATCCTGATAGGGTATCATTACCTGACATTGATATTGACTTTGATGATGAAGGTCGTGATAAGGTCTTAAAATATGTGATAGAAAAATATGGCCACACCCAGGTGGCACAGATTATCACCTATGGCACGATGGCGGCCAAGTCGTCTATCAGGGACGCAGCCAGGGTGATGGAGCTTCCACTGTCTGAAGCCAACAACATGGCGAAACTGGTGCCGGAGCGGCCGGGGACCACGTTGGCAAAGGCTTTTGAAGAAGTTCGCGAGCTGGATGATATCCGCAAAGGAAACGATAAACGCGCTGAGGTATTAAGACAAGCCATCGTCATTGAAGGATCCCTTCGCAACACTGGCACACACGCCTGTGGGGTGATCATCACGCCGGATGATATGACCAAACTCATCCCGGTATCTACCGCCAAAGATTCTACCATGCTCGTCACACAATTTGACAACAGCGTGGTGGAAAATGCCGGCATGCTGAAGATGGACTTTCTGGGCTTGACCACGCTCACCATCATAAAGACCGCACTTAAGAATATTAAAAAGCGAAAAGGTATTGACATCGACATGGATAAAATTCCTCTGGATGACCTCAAAACCTATCAACTTTATCAACGAGGAGAGACGGCAGGCACATTTCAGTTTGAAAGTGAAGGCATGCTAAATTATCTCCGTTCCCTTAAGCCTGACAAGTTTGAAGACCTCATCGCCATGAACGCACTCTATCGGCCTGGTCCGATGGAATACATCCCCAACTTCATCGCACGCAAGCACGGACGCGAGGCAATCCGTTATGACTTGCCTGAAATGGAAGAATACCTGAAGGATACGTACGGCATTACGGTCTACCAGGAGCAGGTGATGTTACTTTCCCAAAAGCTTGCCAACTTCTCAAAGGGTGATGCCGACGTACTCCGCAAAGCGATGGGTAAGAAGCAAAAAGACGTGCTCGACAAGATGAAAGACAAATTCATCAGCGGTTGTAAGAAAAACGGACATGACGAGCGCATCGCTGATAAAATATGGAAAGACTGGGAAGCCTTCGCACAATACGCATTCAATAAGTCACACTCCACCTGCTATTCGCTGGTGGCCTATCATACCGCATACCTCAAGGCCAACTATCCGGCAGACTACATGGCAGCAGTATTGACACATTCTCAGAATAATCTAGAGAATGTAACCTTCTTCATTGAAGAATGCCGAAAGATGGGTATTGAAGTATTAGGGCCACACGTAAATGAGTCGGGGGTCTATTTTGAGGTAAACAAGAACGGCGCTATCCGCTTTGGGCTTGGTGCCATAAAGGGCGCCGGCGATGCCGCGGTAGAAGCCATCATCGTAGAACGTGAAGCACACGGAACCTACCAAGATATTTTTGATTTTGCTGCACGCCTGAACCAGCGTTCCGTGAATAAAAAAACGTTTGAATCGCTGGCTCTCTCAGGGGCATTTGATTGTTTTTCCGAATACCATCGTCGCCATTATGTTTTCGCTAAGGAAGGAGACATCAACCTGATCGAAAAAGCTACTCGCTACTCTGCCAAACTCCAACAGGAAACCATGAGCTCACAGGTGAGTATGTTTGGCGGCTCCTCCGGCACGGAAGTTCCCAAGCCTAAGGTAGATCCAATCGAGCCTTTCAGTGAAATTGAAAAACTACACTTTGAAAAAGAAGTAGTGGGCGTATATATCTCCGGTCATCCCCTGGACAACTTTAAATTTGAAATTGACACATTCTGCACCACGCCGATCACCACATTAGCCAATCTTGAAGGCTCGGAAGGAAGAGAATTCAAAGTGGGCGGCATTGTTGCGACGGTAGAGCATAAGATGACAAAGACTGGCAGACCGTTTGGGAAGATGTCAGTAGAAGACTATTCCGGCAAGTTTGAGTTCGTTCTGTGGAGTGACGATTATCTCAAGTTCAAGTCATTTCTCATGCCGGGTTTGTTTCTCTTTATAGAAGGAAACGCTCTTCGAAAGACCTGGGGTGAACAAAATCTCGAATTTAAGATCCGGAACATAGACCTTCTGAATGAAATCGGCGTGAAGAGGACCAAAGGCCTGCAGGTGAGAGTAAGCGCGCACGCTCTCAATCCAGGGCTGGTGAAAAAACTGGAAACGCTGTGCCTTGAATACAGTGGCGGAACCCCTTTCTATTTGAAACTTCGCGATGAAACTCAAAACATCAGCCTCGAATTACTCTCGCGCAAATTTAGGGTAAGGCCAGTAAACGACATGGTAAAGAAAATGAAGCAAATCCCTGACATAGACGTTGAAGTGGTGTATTGAACAGGCAAGGCGTTCAGAGTGAGAATTGAGAATGTGTATCCCAGCCGACAACTTTAGGCTTTACCCCTTGAACGATGAACTAAGCTGTTTATCTTCGCGTTAAGAAATCATAAACAACTCAAAAACACTTTAAAATCATTATTATCATGGGAAAAGCGCTTGTATTGACGGATGCGAATTTTGACGAGACCATTAAATCTGATAAACCGGTATTGGTGGATTTTTGGGCCGAATGGTGTGGGCCCTGTAAGATGATCGGGCCTGCCGTAGAAGAATTGGCAGGAGATTATGAAGGCAAAGCGGTCATTGGAAAGCTTAATGTGGATGAGAATCCAGAGGTGACTGCTCGCTTTGGTGTGCGGTCTATCCCAACACTCCTCGTTTTCAAGAATGGTCAGATCGTTGACAAGCAGGTCGGTGCAGTGCCAAAATCTGTATTGGCATCTAAACTGCAGGCGCAGGTTGCCTAACCAATAAATTTAATAGAAAAAGGAAAAGCGGATGGCGAACCCATCGGCTTTTTTGTTAGTGCAATTTCCCGCTGATCTACCTAGATCAAAAGCACGCAGTGTAGTGCAGAAGGATTACGCCTTCCTGAAGATTTAGTGAAGATTAAGTACTCTGAGATTCCAATAGGTAAATAGCTTACCAATTTCAAGCTGCGCCAATCTGCGAAAATCAGCAGTGCTAAATCAGCGGGAATCAGCATGGAATGTATTATTACAGACTCTTCTTCAACCGCTCCACCATTTCCAGCACGGCCGGACAGACCAGGGTATTCTTCAGCGTCAGGTCCATGATCTGCACCATTTTCTTGCGATTCGTATGCGGATACTCTCGACAAGCCTTCGGCCGGTCTTCATACACAGAACAATAATTATCAGGTCCGAGGAAAGGACAGGGTGATGAGGTGAGGACATGGTCATTGTCGTCATCTACGCGCAAATACTTTTCAATAAACTCACCGGGCCGCATCCGCAATGCTTTGGACAGGCGTTCAATGTCATTCTGATAAAAAATGGGGCTGGTGGTCTTGCAACAATTGGCACAATTCAAACAATTGATTTCCTCAAATACTTCTTCGTGCTTCTGGTGGAACGCATCATCTACTTTGCGTGCATCTTTCTTCCTGAGTTCCTGAAGAAATTTGTTGTTCTCCGCGGATCGGTTGGCAGCGAGTTGCCTAAAGCGGTCTAAGTCCATAACTCAAAGGTAGAGATCAATTTCTTTATAACAGGTTTCCGGTAAAAACCAGTCTATCTCTGCCATTATAATGTTCCTAGCCTGAATCTCCTTCGGCCGGAATAAATCCGAAGATCAGCCATCGTATTTACTATTTTTACACTATTAGCAATAGACTATGGACACCAACCGACGCTCCTTTATCAGAAACATGGGCCTTGCCCTTGCCGCCACAGGGCTGGCCGCCGACAATATTGTAAGGGCTTCCTCCCTGGCAAGCTCAGAAAATTTGTTTGTCACAAACCGTGCGCACCCCGAGCCGGCGCTAATCGGATATGATCGATTGCCCTTAGCCTGGTACAAGGCCACCGTACAACGCCTGAAAGATAAACTAAACGGAATAGAGGCTATCCTCCTTGAGAGTGATCAAAATAAAGTCTACTTCTCGGGATGTTTCCGCAACAGCGGAGAGCGAACCACCTGGGTGTTGTTTCCCACAAAAGAAAAGGACACCGCGTATTGGTATGCGCCGGCCATTGACCGCGATCTGATTACATCATGGTGGTGCACAGAGTTGGAGTATTACTTCTGTTTTCCGCATACCGAAGGAGGATTTCCTAACAAAGGGCAGGTAGTCAAGGGGCCCGCCAAAGATATTTTTGAATGGATGCTGGAAGGATTGAGAAAACGCGGCTTCAATGGGAAGACTATCGGAATTGACAAGTCACTTTCTCCTTCACAGCTGGCAGTTGCAAAAAAAGTTCTGCCAGATTCAAAGTTTGTCAGCATTTATGAGGAGTGCCTCCAAATGCACGTCATCAAAACCAGAGAAGAGATTGCTCTCTGTCAGCGGGCCTACCGTTATTTTGATAAGGTGCATGCCTTTGCAAGAGATTTTATCCTCGAGCATGGCACCACGGTCACGGATTTTGAAATCGGTCAGGCCTTGCAGGCCTTTGCGATTCGCCTCATTATGAACGACGTGAAGTACGATGGCAGGCCGCACACCGCGGTAGGCATTGATTCCACTTCGCATTATGTGAGAGCAGGCGTCTCAACGGCCTATCCCCATCCTAACCAGTTTTTTTATAGCAAAGTCAAAAAAGGTGAGCCGTTATATGTCAATACCGATATCAAGTTGGGAGGTATGGGTGGTGAAGGTTATAGAAATTATTTAATCGCACCATGGACTCAGCTTCAAAATAAAATGTGGGAGGTAGTGGCCGAAACTGTGCAGATCATGGTGGAAGAGTCAAGGCCTGGCGTCATGTGCTCAGAGGTTGCCTATAAGGTCCATCAACACCAGGTGAAATCCGGAATGCAGAATCATATTTATCATCGTCCTGGACATGGTACCGGGCAAAATGATGAAGGACATCAGGCACCCTTTCTGGCTCTGGGCGACTCTACGGTCATAGAAGAAGGCATGATGTTCAGTGTTGAGCCCGGCCTCTACGATGCCTCCAATGGTATCGGGATTAACCCTAGCGACAATCTTCTAATAACTAAAAATGGCGCCGTGCTGATGAGTCGGATTCCTTTCTCTAAAGAGTGGAGTTATCTTACTTTATAACAAAGTTCCTGCAATTACCGGTAACAGATCCCCTGGTAGGGACAGTATTTGCATGTATCTATATTCTGAGTTTGCTTGAATGTTTCCGCTGGATTGAACAGTTCTTCCAAAAGGCTTTTCAGGCGCATTTCCAATTCAGGCAGCAACGGGCCAACATCTTCAATCATTTCTTTGCCAACTTTCAATCCCACCTTCAGGTGGTCTTCAAAAAGATTCATTCTATTAATAAGTCCTGGCACAATCCGAATACCTGGCTCCGGATAATTTGATTTATAGAGGAGAGCATATAGCATGGTTTGAAAAGCCGCTTTATTCCGACCATCCTCGCGGCTAAAAAGTGATTCAATACTCTCAAATTCCAGTTTATCCTTTCCTGTTTTGTAGTCTATCACACGCACCAGATCTCCTTTTCGATCCAGCCGGTCTATCTTACCTCCCAGCACTGCCTGACCGGGCATATGCGAAATGGCAGCATAATAAAGTAAGCCTTCCCGTTCAAGTCCTTCGATAGAAAAAGGAGCATACTTCTGGTCGTGCTGCACAATTCGCTCGACAAAGCTTTTGACCACCTCTCGTACGACGAGTCGCTGCCCTTCATAGGTCACTTTTTTCGCAGGATTCAGTTCATAGGTATCAATGAAAACCAGATCAATCAATTGTTCCGTCACAGTTTGGTGATTGACAAAATCACTGGCTTCGATAAGACTGCTTTTCTTTTTCTCGCGGATACGTTTGTAAAATCTCTCCATCACATCATGTAGAATATTTCCGAGCATGCGCGCATCCAGATCCTCTTCTACTTCCTTGGCTTCCCGGATCTTCGCCACTTGCATGAAATAAAACTTTAATTGACAATCCAAATACGTACTCAGCGCAGAGGGTGAGATGCCTTTAAAGCGTGAGTTTCCTTCGTTCAGTTTTGCCAGCTTTTCCAAGACACCTTCATCTTTCACTATTTCAATGGGCTTCACTGGATGAGGTTGAATAGAATTGTGCAGCACATGCCTTTCAGGTTTCCATCCAGGCTCAACAAGCAGTTGCTGAAGGTATCGGCTCATTTCACCTTGCCCCAATACATCTGTTTCCGTGTTGTAGAACAAGAATATATTCTCCGCACGTTGAAGCACACGATAAAACAGATACGCGTACATCGCATCCTGATGCTCCGCTGTAGGCAATGAATACGCCTTGCGGATATTGAATGGAATGTAGGAGGAATTATTGCCGCCAGAAGGAAGGGCTCCCTCATTCAATGAAAGTACAAACACGTTCTTATAGTCGAGATTACGGGTTTCCAGCACACCCATCACCTGAAGACCCTTGAGCGGCTCCCCGGTGAATGGGATTTTTTGTGTCCTGATTAATTGACGAAACAGCCTGCTGAAGGATTTTAATTCGGTCTGAAACAGCCTGCCTGAATCCGCACCCTCGACAGTCTTGTTGACAGTACCCCTCACTTCCTCCAGTCGGTTAATCAACTTAAGAAAGTGAAACGAATACTCTTTGTCCAATATTGTCAGGGAAGGAAGTGATCCGATGGATTGAATCACGTCACGCAGATACTCCATCAATTGATGCGTTTCAATGATTTTAAATATTAATGGATAGACAGCCGGTCCGGTTTGCAATTCCGATTGATGAATAACAATCCGGTTTTTGTCAACAATTTCTCTACGGCTTGCATTGGCATGCGATGGATCGGCTGCCACAATATAAGGGTGCCCAAGTATCGACAATACCTGTCGATGATTAAAGTTATCCTCGCGACGGTTGGCCTGAAGCTCCACGAGGTATTCAATGAGGTTGAACATTGGTGTGCTTGCCAGCGGAAAACCCATCGTCACATTAAGAGTGTCCAGGGCACCAGAAATCCCATGCAACACTGGCAACAAAAGCTTTTCATCCGGTAATACAATGAGGGTATCCTCCGGGTCGATTCCGGCTGCCAATTGCTCCTGCAACAATTGCGCCATCAACTTTGTCTGACCCACTGGCTGGGCAGCGCCAAATATTCTTACAACTTTTTTCGAGTTAAAATTTGATGCAACGTCTTCAGGAAATGTTCTACCCAAGACAGGATGGTGCTGATACTGCCGGAAGAAAACTCCAGCCTCCTGAGTATTGTTGTTGAAGTAGTAATTGTCTATGTCCCAATAAACATCTGCTAGATTCCGTGCCACAAAATGGCTGATGATTACTTCTTCCGTGGTTGTAAGGGCATTAAAGCCGGCAAAAATAATCCTCGCATCAGATCCGGCACTTGGCACAGCACCACTTTCTTTAGATTGGAATCTCTCTGCCACGTCCCGATGATTCATGCCTTCATAGGCCTTGCCACCATCTCTTAATTGCTTCCGAAATGTCTGATATACTTCAGCAAGCTGTCGCCAAACATGCAGGAATTTTCTTTTGTTCGCGGTGATATCCTCGTTGAAATTACCCCAAAAGCTTTTCAAAAATTCAATTTGTTCTTCCGTCAGAAAATCAAAGGTTGAATCCAGTTCCTTTTGACTACTAAGGTCCTTGAATAGCTGTTCCGCATTTACCATGTACTTATCTACTTCGTCAAAATCACGAAGCAGCATTTCACCCCAAAAATAAAACTGATCAAAAGATTCTTTTGTCGCTTCGTCAGACTCGTGTTGACCCCTCAACACACCCTGATATGACTGATACAAACGATATACGAGCTCCAGTTTGTCAGGCACCTGGAGATCAGAATAACCGGCGATAAAATCCTCTATAGTCAGCATCTGAGGCGAAAAGGCCGGACGTTCCATCAATGAGCTCAAGTGCTTACGGAAATACAGTACTGCGCGTCGGTTAGGGAATACAAAAGTGAGGCCCTCCAGCCGCGGATGCTCCTGGCGAATTTTTTCAGCCAACTCAAGTAGAAATGGTTTCATCTTTCGTCTCCTATTTCAAAACAGACCCAACTGGCTTTCATCCTTCTTCTTCATTGTCTTCACCTTTCCATCACTCAGAGAAATCACATCCTTGTAACGGGTATACAGCAGGTATCCTTCTACTTCCTTAAAATTCATTTTCTGGAGAATCTGCATGTACTCCAATACCTGCTTTTGATCTGCCCTCAATTTTTCTCCTGTCTTAAAGTCAATTACAATGGCCTTTTCGTCTTTGGTCAGTAACCTATCAATTCTGCTCTCCGCCCCACCGGGCAAAAGGATGGATACTTCCGTTTGGACTTCCCACTCGGTCGAAAACCAGCGACCCACGACCGGATCGGCTAATAATTCGTCTATTTCTTTTTGAATATTTAGCTTCTCCCTCTCCACGATTAATCCCTCCTGAACTAATTGTTCCAGCGCACGAGGAATCTCGTTCGCATGATGTATACGCGATAGTACGGCATGCATGTGTATGCCGTAGTCGATCTTGTTGCGCTGATCTGACCTGATTTCTTCAAAAAACGATCCTCCTGCTTGACGTATCACAAGTTTGTCACGCCATCGTGTGGAAAGATAGGATCGTAGTTGAACGACATCTGCCATTTCCTCTTTGGGTGCCTGGTTCTGAAGACCTAATTGGCCCAGCCCGAATTCCTGAGTCGACTCATTCCAGCCATTTCGAAGATCATCATTTTGTTGAATGCTTTCATACAGCCATTGGGCTACTGTGCCCTTGGCATTTCTTATACCAGGGTGTGGGGCCGTGATGATCATTCCCTCTTCAGCGCGTGTCAATGCTACATACAACACATTCAAATTGTCGAGCCTGGTGCGTGTTCTCTCCTCTTGGTAGTCTCTTTGAAAATAGGTCCTCTCGAGGGTGCTAGAATAGTTTACCGGCAAGTACCCAGCCTGGGAAAAAGGTGGTTGCTCAGTGGTTACCCATAGGTGGGGCGCTTGATTACTAGTGTGGTCCAGAGGCCATGAACAAAATGGAACAATCACATACCTGAATTGGAGTCCTTTCGCCTTGTGAATGGTGAATATCTTAACGGCATTCACGTCACCGGATATCTTAATGGAGGCTTTGTCTTTGTGCTTGTTGTCCTCCCACCAATCCAGGAACGAGGCCATATCGTTTCTTTCACGACTATAGAATTCCAACACCAAATTCTGAAACGCTTGCAGATATGCCAGCTCACCCATTTCCTTTCCCAACTTAAAAATCTCTATGAGAGACTCCGTCAACTCAAAAAGCGGGAGTTTCTTGAGGGATATCTTTTCCTTCGTAAACGCCATCGGCAGTTGGCTTTCAAAAAACACAAGGTTAGATACAGCAAATACTTCCACTTCCTTGCGTGACGGCTCATGCAACTTGGCGAACTCAAATGAAAGTTGTGCCCGGGCCACTGGGTCATCCGGATTAAGCAGGTATCGCATAGCGCCGAGCAGCAAATTCACGGAAGCGGCTCCATCCATGCGAAGCGATTCGTTGGAAACTACATCATATAGGCAATCCGGCAATGCTTTGTTAGAATTCTTGTACTGCAGCAAGTGAGCGGCCACACGCTGACCCTCACTATTCTGCCTAACCAGAATGGCTATATCGCGTAACGCCACGCCTTGTTGCTGTAGTATTTCTAATTGTGTTGGTATGTTCGCCAAGGCCAGATCCTTCCATTTCAAATCCTCTTCATCCGGAAGGAAATTTATCCTGACAAATCCTTCACTCGTCTTCGTTATTTTTTGATTCACATCACGATAGGCAGAAGTAGAGAGGTCCGATCCGGTTTCTCTTTCAACTAACGCGGCCGCTGTTTTGAAAAATCTGTTATTGAAGTCTATGATATTCTTTGCGCTCCTAAAATTACTATCCAATGCCTTTACTTCGACCCTATCTTTGCCAATGAGACTTTCAACCTTCTCTTCCAGCAAACTCATGTCACCTCCACGCCAGCGATATATTGCCTGCTTCACGTCGCCTACCACCAAACTTGGATAACCCTGGTCCATACCATTTGTGAGCAATGGGAAAAAGTTCTTCCATTGGAATCCCGAAGTATCCTGAAACTCATCAATCAAATAATTCCGGTAAAAGGTGCCGATCCTTTCATAAATAAAAGGTGTATCGCTGTCTTGTATGATGCCATTTAAGAACTTAGGTGCATCGGCCAGCAGCATCACATTGTTTTCCGTCTTGTAGTCTTGCAGTTTGCGAGCAATATCGGAGAGCAGTCCAAATACATACATATTCCGCAAAGCCACCTCGGCTGAAAGGGCTTTTTGATAATCGTTGTCAAAATGAGACAGTATCTTAGTAAGACCTGGAATAAATTTCTCCTCGGCCACTTGCATGATAGTGGTAGCCTCTAAGGCTGTTTTTGAAGGCCAATTCTTTGAAAAAATAAATTCGTTTCTTACACGAACACCGGGATTGTCAAAACTGCTCAATGTCTTGTTGCTTGCAAATTGATGAAGGAAGCCATTTAGTCCAGATCCCTTATATTTGAAATCAGCATCCACCCAGCCTTTCGATCCGATTATCTCCAGAATTTCAGCAGCAGGTTTAGAGACGGACACCAAAAACGCATTCTTCACCTTCCACAGCTCGTCGCGTACATGGGGAAAGAAATCAGGATTGGCTGTGTCAAGCCGCACCTGTTCTTCAATTACTTTGAACTCCTCTCGAAAAATTTCTTTGGCAAACTCCATCAGGCTGGCACGCACATCCCAGGCCCGGTCATTTTCCAAATTCTCCTTTGCGAACTCAACTACCCATCTGGTGAGCGCGGGCTTATCCCCCAGCTCGTCAATCAAATTATTGATTACCTCTTCCAGGACAGCCTCCTGGTCCACTTCGAGTCTGTAATCTCCGATCAAGCCCGATTCTCGGGTAAATGATCTGATTACCCGCTGAAAGAAAGCATCGATCGTACTGATTGAAAACTGATCATAATGATGGAGGATTTCCGACTGCAGTTCAGTGCAGTTTTGCCGGAACGTAGGGTCATCCAACTTCAATTCCTTCTTGAGCTCATCCGCCAGCGGGTCACTTACACCATTGGCAAAATCATTCAAATAGTCCAGAATGCGGTCCTTCATCTCCTGGGTGGCCTTGTTGGCGAATGTCACCGCCAGGATGTGCCGAAAATAATACGCCTTATTTTGCAGCGCCAGCGAGAGGTATTCCTTGGCCAGGGTGCGGGTTTTGCCGGAACCGGCCGATGAACGGTAAAGGGTGAAGGTCTTCAGGGACTTAAGAATTACTAGTCTTCAATTACGAATTAATAATTACGAATTAACAATTACGAATTGGTAATTACGAATTACAGAAATGAAAAATAGCTAATAATAATAGTAGCAGAGGGAATACCGCCGGGCAACCTGCATTTTCCGCATTCCTGATGTCTTCGTGACTTCATGGCCACTAAGTCTCGAAGGCACAAAGCAATAGAAAGTCCACCCCGCACGCTAAATCGTGATTTGTCAAATGAAATGTATAAATTGAAATAATTCTGTGTCTATGGCCCGGCTTTCAAAATTCGCTGATGCACTCTTCTACTCCTTTCCGGTGCAGTTGATGCTAAACAATCTCAGGCGCAACCACGTACTCCTGCTTTGCTGGATCATCCTCTTTGCCATGATCACGGGTAACTTTGGCAAGTACCTGGGCATCCCCTACCTCTTTCTTGACCCCGAGTACCTTAATAAGGTCAACTTCACCAGCTTCTTTATTATCGGAGTCATGGTATCTGGCTTTACAACTTCCTTCAATATTACCTGCTACATCGCCGACGGGCATCGATTTTCGTTTGTCGGGGCACTATCACATCCGTTTAGCAAGTTCAGTCTCAATAACAGTATCCTCCCGCTGACATTTGTTGGCACATACCTCTACCAGGTCATTCGTTTTCAAGTCAATAATGAATATACTTCCAGCGTTGAGTTGGCTCAATACCTGGCGGGTTTTTTTTGCGGCTTCCTGACCATGGCAGGCTTGTTGCAGATTTACTTTTCTCTCACCCAGAAGGACATTTTCAAGTATGTGGTCTGCCGTCTCGATGATAAGATAAAACAATCAGTGCGGGTTACACGCGCCAGCGCAATGAAAAAACTGGACATCGCCCGAAAGAAACAAGTCCGCGTAGATAATTATCTGGACTACTCCCTTCGATTTAAGAAAGTTACCGATGATAGAGATTTCTATGACAAGAGCGCTATTATCCAGGTGTTCGATCAAAACCAGTTCAACCTGATCATCATCCAGGTTTTTCTATTCGCCCTGGTGGTAGTGCTCGGTATTTTCAAAGATTATCCTGCCTTTCAATTTCCCGCTGGAGCCAGCGCCATGATATTCCTCACTATTCTCGTGATGATTTCGGGCGCTTTCTCCTACTGGTTTGGTGGCTGGTCCGTCACCATGGCATTGGTATTATTCCTGTTTATGAATCATCTCGTCGGCGAAGGATGGCTTTCAAAAAAGTATCAAGCCTTTGGCCTGGACTATAAAATACCACCCGTTGACTATACCATCGAAGAGCTAAAATACCTCAACGACAGTGTGGCCATCCGGCATGCCCGCGAACACACATTGGGCATACTGGAAAATTGGAAAAAAAAATTTGAAGGAGTGCCACCTCACAAAATGGTTTTCGTATGCAGTAGCGGCGGTGGCAAGCGCGCAGCCCTCTGGACCTTGGCTGCCCTTCAGCGTGCTGACAGCCTATCCGGCGGCAAACTGATGAATCAATGCATCCTTATCACCGGTGCTTCGGGTGGATTGATCGGTGCAAGTTATTTTCGCGAAGTCATCCTTCGGGAAAAGCAAGGTGAGAACATCAAGCCGTATTCGGCCAACCATCAGGAAAAAATTGCTACTGACAATCTAAACCCGCTTATCTTCAGCTTGCTAGCCAACGATCTTTTTGTTGGCTTCAACAAGTTTGAATATGCCGGACAGCGGTATTCGCGCGACCGCAGTTATACTTTTGAGGAGCAACTAAACATCGACACGGAAGGGCTGATGGACAAAAAACTGTCCGAGTATCAAAAGCCGGAGCATGATGCCATCATCCCTATGATCATTTTATCACCCACCATCGTCAACGACGGTCGCAAGCTTTATATATCACCACAGCCGGTCGCCTATCTCAATGCAGAGATCTTGAATTTTCCGACCTACACAAACCCCAAGATCTCCGGTGTTGACTTTCAGAAAATGTTTGAACAGCATGGAGGCGCCAACCTTCGTTTTCTTTCAGCGTTAAGGATGAGCGCCACCTTTCCATACATCACCCCCAACACAACGCTGCCCACTCATCCGCCAATTCAAATCATGGATGCTGGCATATCGGATAACTTTGGCATAACTGACGCCATGCGCTTTGTCTATTCATTTCATGAATGGATCGCCGCCAACACGTCAGGCATCATCATAATCTCTATTCGTGACTCTCCAAAACTTTCGCCAGTAGTAGAAGAAAAAGGCAATACGTTTATTGATGATTTCACACAGCCCATTGCCAGCGTGTACAACAACTTTGAAAATTTCCAGGACATTACTAACGACAACCTTGTGGGCATTGCTAGCACCTGGTTCAAGGGTCCGATAGACCGGGTGGATATTCAATACCTGCCAACAACCTATACGTCCATTTTACAAAATATGGACAGCATCCGGCAGCACAGCGCCCGGGCGTCCCTCAGCTGGCGACTGACGACACGGGAAAAGAAGGGGGTTGTAGAAACACTGAACACACCGACCAACAAGGAGGCCATTGACAAGATTGTGAGGTTGTTGAAGTGATGGTGAAGGCTAAGGTCTCTACTTCATTCACACACCGTCACCGCCTCACTCACCTTTCCGAATAAGGAATTTTCTACATGCGGGTGTGACCACCATACCCTGAGGAACAAAAGGCAGCCCACAAAAATCAAAGCAATTTTAGAGAATCGAGCCAGTTCAAAATTGCTTTTCAACAAGGAACGTGTCAACACCCAGGTGATTCCAATCATTACCGGCCAGGTGCCAAAGCCGAAGAAAAGCATAAATAGAAATCCCTCAGCCGGTGTCGGCAAAAGCAGGCAGGCCGACAAGGCAAGATAGGTGAGCCCACAGGGCAGCACACCATTTAACATACCCATGATAAACGTTGCCGTCGCTGACTTTTGTTGCAGAAATCTGCTGAATACCTTTTTCAACCCACTGGAAAATAGTTCCATGCCCGTGGTCACCATCGGAATACGTGTGCTGGTGATTCCACCTATGCCCAACAACAAAAAAATACTTCCCAGCATGATGGAGAGAATTTGCTGATACGCAGAAAGATTAATCAGGGAGCCCAGGGCAGCCGCCATGGTACCCATCAAAGCGTAGGTTAACACACGACCCGTGTTATACATCACTTTCGCAGCCATAAAGGGCTTATTCCTGGTTATCGCCATCGCCAGGGGACTGCACATTCCCGCACAATGAAGGCTCCCTGCTAACCCCATAATGATGGCTGTGTAATACATTTTAGAATACAATCAATTTTTCAAAGTAATATTCCTTGCCCCCCATCGTCCACGTCAAGGAAGCGCGATACAACCCCGGCTCCCAGCGGGTCATTTCAAACTGCCGTGTGCTTCCGTCTGATGGTAATACCTTAAATTCCTGGTCCAGTCGGGCATTGGACGGCCGCACTACTTTCAGCTCTCCCTTTTCTAGGCTATCGAGCGCATTAAAAACGATGTTCACGCGTCCTCGCTTCCCAGTGATCTCCGGCTTTTGAACGAGCGTCTGGGTATTGTTGATTTTATCTAGTTTCTGTTGATAGTTAAGTTCATCCTTGTAGTACTCTGCCGATACCAGGTTGATGTCCTGTCGAACACAAACAACAACCAGTGCGCCGATGAAGAGTGCAAAAAATACAAAAGATAGAACTATTGCTTTTCCGAAATTCATAGTTAGGTATTTTAGTAGTTCATGTTTTATAAAATTTTGGCTGTTGGCTTGTTCGCGATAGAGGAGACGCTAAAGGCAAATAGCCAATGGCAAACGGTCCTTTATTTTTTCTCCCCAGCATGAAGCGGTCCAATAAACCTTACCTTGCTGTTCACAATTTTTTTATCATTTTGGTAGACCCCTAGGTCCACGGTCATCTTCATAGACCTCACATCTCCAGGCGGCATTTTGATCATGTACAATCCTTTTAGTATTCCCTCTTTGGGAACTAGAATATCCGGTCCACCCACTCGCATCATCGAAGCACCAGCAGGTGATCCTACCTTTAGTTCCAGTGCCACGTCCTCGAAGGTCTTGTTGACAAACTCAATATTGTAGAGATTGGTAATCTGTCCGTCGTCGGTTCTTGAATACAAAGTGCCAGGCACCTTTAATACAGTCATCTCAATGTCCGTTCGCGTAAATACAAAGAATCCCAACAAACTAACCAGGGCGGTAAGCACAAAGCTATAGCCCATAGTACGGGGTGTAATAACCTTTTGATGCCCATCCTTTATGGCATTGTAGGATGAGTAGCGAATCAATCCTTTAGGCCTGTTGATCTTTATCATGACGTCATCACAGGCATCTATGCAAGCTGTGCAATTCACACACTCCAACTGGGTACCGTTCCGAATATCAATGCCTGTAGGGCAAGCATGTACACAGAGTTTGCAGTCGATGCAGTCTCCCTTGGTAGCATCAGCCATCTCTTTTTTCAGCTTGGTGCGGGGTTCACCCCGGAGCCAGTCATAGGCCACAACGATAGAATCTTTCACAAGCAAGACGCTTTGCAATCTTCCATAGGGACAGACGACCACGCAGGCTTGTTCACGAAAGTGCGCGAAGACACCGTAGAATATCAAAGTGAAAGTGGTCAAACCTATAAACCCGCCCAAGTGGTCCATGGGTGATTGGCTGGCAATGCTTTTCACTTCTTCCACCCCGATCAAATAGGCCATTACGGTATGCGCGATCAAAATGGATATCAGTAAGAAAACGATTTGCTTAGTTACCTTCTTAAGAATCTTTGTCACCTCCCAGGGCGATTTGTCTAAAGCTCGCTGCGCGTTTGCGTCGCCTTCAATAAAGTATTCAATCTGCCGGAACACGATTTCCATAAACAAGGTTTGCGGACAGGCCCAACCACACCATATCCTTCCGAAAGACACCGTAAACAGAATGATGAAAACAAATAAAGTGATCAGGGTGAGTGCCAGCAGAAAAAAATCCTGGGGCCAAAACATCTGTCCGAAGAGAATAAACTTGCGTTCAAAAATATTGAACAACATGAAGGGCCTTCCATTCACGATGATGAAGGGTCCTGCAAAAAGCAGTGAGAGTAAGGCGGTGCTAACGATCACCCGCCACCGAAAAAACCGGCCAGTGGTTTTTTTTGGATATACCCACACACGCTTTCCCTGTGCATCCACGGTAGCCATGTGATCGCGGAACTCATCATCGAATTGGTAAAGCGTACTGCTGCCGTCACCTTTATTCTCTTTCACGTAATTGTCCTCCTTTGCATTGGGTATTCGGTGTTCAGTAATCGGTAATAATCGGTAATGCTTGCAACCCCGTCTGCGCGAGACGCTACGGCGGGCAAGCAGCATTCTTTCACAGTGAAGCTTGCGTTTTCTTAGTACTGTCACCCTTAACCGTTTTCGGCTCTGGTTTATAAATATTTCCCTCAGGCTTCTTTGGATTGACAGGCTTGGATCCTTGAAGTGTCAGCACATAACTTGCCACGTTACGAATTGCCCCCGGGCTCATTGCTCCGCCCCAGGCTACCATGTTGGTACCGGTCACTCCTTCTTTTACGATCTTAAAAATATTTTTGACAGACCCCCCGTGTTTCCAGTATTCATCCGTGAGATTGGGACCGATGTCTCCGCCACCATCACGGCGGTGACAGGACGAGCAGGTGTTTAAAAAGGTAGCCTTACCATCGGCGAGGAACTTTGTATCCTCCGTCACCTCGACACTTGCTTCATCGATCACCGGACCGGGGTTCGCGGCTTTCATTTTCCGCAGTTCGTCGTTCGCATAGGCCACTTCATTTTCATACTCGCCAATAGACAGCGGCAACGTGTCAAATACATGGAAAACGAGCATGTAAATCACAGCGAAGACCATGGAAGCATAAAACAAGAATCGCCACCACGGGGGTAAGTGATTGTCCAACTCCTTGATGCCGTCATAGTTGTGATCAAGTACTAATTCAGCCTCCTTCTCCATCGGCCTTAGATCATTAAGTTTGTCCCACAACCGATTCATGAATAAAGGCTCCGGTGCGAATATTAGTCCCAGTTTCTCTGCTTTTTCCTTTGCGGCCTGCGCGGCAAGAATATTTACTACCTGCAAAAGGTAAAGGGTAACTACTAAAACCAGCAAAGCCACTACAAACATGAACCCCACGACGACGTAAAACATGAGTGTGGGGTCGTCCCAGATTGAGGGCTGTGTAGGCGCTGCCTGAGCCCAGCCAGCCATCGGAAATACCAGCAAGCAAATAAATAGTAAAAGGCGTTTCATAACCGTTCAGTTTTAATAGGTTGATCTGTATCTGTGCCGTCTTCAAGGGGTAATTCACTCATCTGACGGATGAAGGTCTTGTCGGCCGTGATGGCCCACCACAACAGGACAATGAAAAAAAGGAAGAAGATTATGAACGAAATGACTGGCCAAAGAGCGATGTGGTCGATGTTCTGGAGAATTTCTTTGTACATACTAGTTCGTATTTAATGTTCGTTTCAAACTGCAAAGTTTCTGGATGATGGGCACTTGCTACTGGGTGACGCCAGCAACTATTTCTCCACCACCTTCGATGCTTTGATATCCATGCCGAGCCTCTGCAGGTAGGCTATCAACGCCACGATCTCGGCATCGGATGCCACTTCATAACCTTCCATCTGCAAGCCTTCGCTGATCCGGGCTGCCTGTGCATCCAATTCACCATTGGCCCTTTCTTCGTAACCGGCTTCATAGGGCACCCCGATGGTTCTCAGCGCACGTATCTTCCCTGCCGTTTGTGTCTTGTCAATCAGCTGCTCGTACAACCAGGGGTAGGCTGGCATGATGGATCCGTTGGAAACATCACCGGGCGAAAGCATATGGCGATAGTGCCAACTGTCGGCATACTTACCGCCTGTGCGGTGCAAGTCCGGGCCGGTACGTTTTGATCCCCACAGGAACGGGTGGTCATACACATACTCACCAGCCTTGGAATATTCACCATTCTTCGGATCATACCGTTGCACCTCACTCCTAAAAGGTCGGATCATCTGCGAGTGACAGCCTACACATCCTTCCCTGATATAAATATCGCGTCCGTGTAATTCGAGCGGTGTGTAGGGCTTGACGGATGCTATCGTAGGAATATTAGACTTAATCAGGAAGGTCGGGACCATTTCGATGATGCCGCCAATTAATATTGATACCAATGCCAGTGCGGTGAACAAAACGGGTTTTGATTCCAGCACGTGGTGCCAACCGCCACCGGTAGGGGCAGCTTCTACCATAGGTGATACTTCTGCCTCTTCGTTTGCGATGAACTTGCCGGCATATGCCGTCTTTATCAAATTATACGTCATGATAAACACACCAATCAGGTAAAGGCTGCCGCCTATGGCACGAAGCATGTACAGGGGGATAATTTTTGCGGTCGTTTCCAGAAAGTTTGGATAGGCGAGGAAACCGTCAGCATTAAATTCCTTCCACATCAGACTTTGCACCACACCCGCCGTGTACATAGGTAAGGCATAGAAGATGATGCCAAGCGTTCCCAGCCAGAAGTGAATGTTGGCAAGCTGAACCGAATAAATCTTTGTGCCCCACATCCGCGGAACGACCCAGTACAACATTCCAAAAATGAGGAAGCCATTCCAGCCGAGCGCCCCCACATGCACATGAGCCACTATCCAATCTGTATAGTGTGCAATGGCGTTAACGTTCTTAAGGGCGAGGAGCGGACCTTCCAGTGTAGCCATACCGTAGGCTGTTACAGCCACTACCATGAATTTTAAAACAGGATCTTCCCGCACACGGTCCCAAGCGCCACGAAGTGTTAGAAGTCCATTCAACATTCCGCCCCAGCTTGGAGCAATGAGCATTATAGAGAAAACCACTCCCAGTGACTGAGCCCAATCCGGCAAAGCAGTGTACAATAAGTGGTGTGGTCCTGCCCAGATATAAATAAATATCAGCGACCAGAAATGGACGATGGATAATCGATAGGAATATACAGGTCGGTTGGCCGCCTTCGGCAGGAAATAATACATCATTCCCAAATAGGGAGTGGTGAGGAAGAATGCCACCGCATTATGACCATACCACCACTGTACCAGTGCATCCTGCACGCCGGCATACCATGAATAGCTTTTGAATA
>JAYWDR010000319.1:0-13187 GCA_043779735.1 Cyclobacteriaceae bacterium
CTGGCCGACGTGGAGATCCGCGTTCCACATGTGGGCTATGCTGATCGAATTCAGGAAGTGCATATAAAGATTATTCACATCCTGATTTTGTTGATTGAGCAACACCTGGCGTAGACTACCGGCCAATTTGAATTGTTGCATCTAAACCTCCATCGAAGAAGTAATAGACAGTACCCCCTTCATCCAGATTCGCTTTCTATGTCTGGTGATGCTTTCCGCATCGGGTCAGGGTTATGAGAAAAGCCTGAAGGTTGGGTAGATTGAACGACGCCTCACCGGAAATCCTTACAAAAATCATTTACATCTTGATTTTGTTGCCCGAAAAGCAGGTAGGGTAAAACCCTTCATTGCAATTCCTCCAATCCTTTTTCATCTTTAGGTAATCCTAAGAACCTGGTCGTGGTAGCAAAGACATTTGGCAGTGCTGTGTATGGGGTGGATGCCCGCACCATTACAGTGGAGGTAAATGTCATGCAAGGCCAGCATCTATATATCAGCGGCATGCCTGATACGGCTGTTAAAGAAAGTGAGCACAGGGTAGAGTCAGCTATCAAAAACGCTGGCTATTTTATGCCACGAAATAAGGTAGTTGTAAACCTTGCTCCAGCGGATATTCGCAAAGAGGGTTCTGCCTACGATCTTCCAATGGCATTAAGCGTACTTCAGGCTTCTGGTCAGATTGAAGCCAACAATCTCGAGCACTATGTGATCATGGGCGAGCTTGCATTGGACGGAGTCTTGCGACCGATTAAGGGCGTGTTGCCAATTGCCATTCAATCGCGAAAAGAAAACTTCAGGGGCTTCGTGTTGCCCAAGGCGAATGCTCGGGAAGCAGCTATCGTCAATAACCTTGCCGTCATTGGAGTAGAAACGCTGCGAGAGGCTATAGCATTTTTTGAAGGAAAATTGAAAATAGAGCCGCTCGTCATTGATACTCGAGAGATTTTTCAAAGCAAGCTCAACAGTTACGATTCTGATTTCAAGGATGTGCAGGGGCAAGAGAACATCAAGCGGGCGCTGGAGATCGCCGCTGCCGGGGGGCACAACGTAATCATGATTGGTCCGCCCGGCGCAGGTAAAACCATGCTGGCCAAAAGACTTCCCACCATCCTGCCTCCGCTGACGCTGAATGAAGCTCTGGAGACGACTAAGATTCATTCGATCGCAGGTAAGATTGGCAAAGACTCTTCCTTGATTACCACACGCCCCTTCAGGTCTCCTCATCACACGATTTCAGACGTGGCCCTGGTAGGCGGTGGCGGAAATCCACAGCCAGGGGAAATTTCTCTTTCGCACAATGGTGTGCTGTTTCTGGACGAACTCCCGGAATTTAAACGGACCGTTCTTGAAGTGATGCGTCAGCCGATGGAAGAGCGAAGGGTGACAATCTCAAGAGCGAAGGTGTCCATTGAATATCCTGCTAATTTTATGTTAGTGGCCAGTATGAATCCATGCCCTTGTGGCTACTACAACCACCCGGACAAGGAATGTATTTGTGGTCCTGGTATTGTGCAACGATATTTGAGTAAGGTGAGCGGGCCACTGCTTGATCGCATTGACTTGCATGTCGAGGTTGTGCCGGTGAGCTTTGATGAAATGACCGCCCAACGCAAATCGGATACGAGCGATGTGATTCGCGAGCGCGTGGTGAAGGCCAGGGAAATTCAGTCGGAGCGATTCAAAGGACAAAACAACATCTATTGTAATGCGATGATGGCATCCAACCAGGTGAAAGATATTTGTGTGATCACGGAAGCAGGCGTAAAGCTCCTGAAAACCGCCATGGAAAGACTGGGGCTTTCCGCCCGCGCCTATGACCGAATTCTAAAAGTTTCCCGCACGATTGCCGACCTCGCGAGCACACAAGAAATAAGAGTAGAGCACCTGGCGGAAGCCATTCAGTACAGAAGCCTGGACCGGGAAGGCTGGGCGGGTTGACCTATGAAGAAAACCATCCTACTATATGGACTCTCGCTGGCAGGGTTAGTGACCCTCCTAAAATTCTTTGAGTATCGCCTTTATATCCGTGATCTTTCCTTGGAGGTCTATGTTGGCGTCGTGGCAGTATTATTTACTGCGTTGGGCGTTTGGGCTGGACGGAGGATCACCTACAGGAAAGTGGTATTGGCTTCAATCGATTTTCAACTGGACGAAACCTTGTTGGACAGACTGGGCATAAGTAAAAGGGAGAACGAAGTGCTGGAGCTTATATCAAAGGGTTTGTCAAATCAGGAAATTGCGGATAAGCTATATGTATCAGTCAATACCGTTAAGACTCATTCCTCAAACCTCTTCCAAAAACTTGAAGTCAGCCGGAGAACACAGGCAGTCCAGAGGGGTAAGGAGTTGCGGCTAATTCCGTAAATCAATTACGAATTAGGAAGAATTACGAATTACGAAGAAATTAAGAAATTAGTACGGATTACGAATTACGAATTACGAATGTGTTGACCAACACCCCACGTCCAAAGACCAGTAGCTATAAGCCAACAGCGCCAACCATACCTAAACTTTAGTATTATTTCGCCACTATTTCCAATAATTCATACTTTAGGATGAGGGTTACTGGTGGTTACTAGTTGAGCTTTGAGCCAAGGTTCAAAGAATTCACTTAAATTAAAGTCGTTATGAAAAAAATTATCTTGACGTATGGCCTCATCGCAGGTGTCATCTTTACCGCGTTTATGTTTGGGGCCCGGCCACTGTGGAAGAACGGCACCATCACATTTGACAATGGAGAGCTAGTTGGTTATACCTCCATGGTCATTGCCTTGTCTTTGATTTTCTTCGGAGTCAAGTCCTATCGCGATAATCACCTGGCCGGAATCATAAAGTTTGGTAAGGCCCTGCAAGTCGGTTTGCTGATTGCCTTAGTCGCCTCCCTGGGGTATGCGATAAGCTGGGAGTTCTACTTCAACCTGGTAGCGCCTGATTTTATGGAAGAGTATGCAGCGTTCAGTATGGAAAAAGCAAAATCCAGCGGTGTAGCTGAAGCGGACCTTCAAAAACTGATGACAAACATGGACCAGGCCAAGGAGATGTATAAGAATCCTTTTCTGCGGTTTGGTATGACACTTACTGAAGTACTTCCGGTCGGGATTATCATCTCTCTGGTAAGCGCGGCGATTTTGAGAAAAAAGGAAATCTTACCGTCAACAGAAACAGTATGACAACTTTAATAATGAAACGCGTTACCGGTCTGGGTGGAGTATTTTTCAAGACGGAGGATCCGAAGAAAATGAAGGAATGGTATGGCAAGCATTTGGGCTTGCCTGTGGATGAGTATGGTGCTTCATTTCGCTGGATCGACCAGGAGCATCAGGATGCCAAAGTGCCGGCGTTAACGGCATGGAGCCCTTTTGCAAAGGACACCACCTATTTCCAGCCCAGTGAGAAGCCTTTCATGTTTAACTATCGTGTTGAAAATCTTGTGGAATTGCTAAAGGTGTTAGAAACAGAGGGTGTGCAAATCGTAGGCACAATAGAAGAATTCCCATATGGTAAATTTGCATGGATAATGGAACCGGAAGGAAATAAGGTTGAATTGTGGGAGCCGAAAGATGAAGGATTTTAATACTCAATATATTAATCCTATTTCATATCAGGCCCCAGGAACTCCTTCTTGCTACGGTCCCAATAATTAGGTTCAAGATGCGTCGTCAACTGATTCCAGTAGTCGGGGGTGACATGTTGGCCTTCAGGCGTGCGCAGCTCCCGATTATACACTTTCACCACTGGATTAAAGGTGACATCCGTTGTGATTAGGGAGTAGGTTTGCTCTTGCCCTTCTTTGGCAAGATCCGTTTCTATCTTCGTTTCTAACCCGTTATGCGAAAGGAGCTTTTGCAAGAATTCTGCCCTCGACTTAGCAATGGCTGATTCCAGTACCCGGTAGTTGACGCCGTCGATTTCTTTGGTAGTATGTTGAAATTTATCCAGGCCCATCAGATTCCCATGCAAAGGTTTTTAATGTATTCAAAAACCGGGCTGTAAAATCCCGTGACAACAATGCCAGCCATACATACGACGAGCGAAATTCTCATGGCACCATCACTTGTGAAGTGAGCAATGGGCGCCTCGCTCTTGTTAATGAACATTGCCTTCACCACCAACAAATAGTAGTATAGTGAAATGACGGCATTCAGAACGGCAATTAGAAGCAGCCCATAGAAACCTCCACCCGCGACTGCTGTGAACAAAAAGAACTTTCCAAAAAAGCCAGCCAGCGGAGGAATGCCTGCCAGTGAAAAGAGGGCCATCATCATGGCAAGGCTCAGCCTTGGATTGGTTTGATAGAGGCCATTGTAGTCCGCTATCGTGACTTTGCCCGTATGCTGTTCGACGGCCTGGACTACACCGAACGCTGCCAGGTTGGAGAACACATAGACAAGCATAAAGTATAAGACGGAGGCCATACCCAGGGCGGTGCCGCTGATCATACCCAGCAAAATAAAGCCGGCCTGCGCGATGGATGAGAAGGCCAGGAATCGTTTCAAATTTTGTTGCCGGATAGCGAATAGGTTGCCGGCCGTCATGGTGAAAACAGAGGTCGCATACAATACGTCTCTCCACACCGACTGTATGGACTGAAAGACAGTAAACAGCAATAGGATCAGGATGAACACCGCGGACCCTTTGGAGACTACGGACAGGTAGGAGGTTACGTTTGTCGGGCTTCCTTCGTACACGTCTGCGGTCCACAGGTGGAAGGGCACAATGCTAATTTTGAAAGCAAGACCGGAAAAGAAAAATACAAAGCCCAGGATGGTCAGCAGTGAGCCGGAGAAATGAAATTCCGTAAAATATAAACTCCCCAATGCCCCAAACATGACTGATAACCCAAACAGTAAAATGGCTGACGAAAATGCCGAGGATAATATTAGTTTGATGCCTGCCTCGGCGGACTTGCTCTTGTATTGCTCGTACGATGCCAATGCGGCAACAGGAATGGTAGTTAGCTCCAGGCCGAGGTAGAACATAAGAAAGTGCCCTGAGGAGATCATGTAATGAATTCCAATCAGGCTGGCGATCAGCAGCAAAAAGAACTCGGAAATCCGTTCTCTGTTTGCATCTGTCTTCAGATAGGCGCCCGATTGAAGAAAGATCAAGGTGACCCCGATATTGAGTATATTTTTCATCATGATCCGCAATGGATCGGTGATATACATGCCCCCAAACAACCCCCCCTGTCCGGCAGGTAAGAATCCAATCACAGTGACAGCAGTCATCAGAAGCGCAGCGATGGGTATAACCATTTTCTTCTGAGTCTCTGACAGGCTAAGTTCCAGCAATAGCAAAACCAGTGCTGTCATTACGAGAGCCCATTCATGCCGCATTAAGAGTAGTTCAGATAAACTCATAGGTTATTGACTGATTTCATTTATCTAAAATGGGTCCAAGACTCTGCATGATCATTTCTGAAAGCCACAACGGCGCGATACCGATGAAGGTGATTGCAGAAATCAGCATGATCGTAGCAATTTTTTCGTGCCATTTCGCCTCGGGCAAATTGGCGAAGGCTGCATTTTTGATAGGCCCCATCAGCAAAGTGCCAACGACACGGAGAATATATACCGCTGTCACAACGATGGAGGATACGGCAATGACAAGGATAATACGATGAAAAAGATCCGGGTGCTGAAAGGCTCCTACAAAAATGGTCATTTCTGCAACGAAGCCGCTCAATCCGGGCAGACCCAAGGAAGCAAGACCCGCAATCACATAGCATACGGAGAAGAAGGGAAGCACTTTCATCAAACCTCCCATCTCACTAACGATGCGTGTGTGTGTCCTGGAATACAACATGCCAATCAAACCGAAGAAGAGGGCTGTCATCAATCCGTGTGATACCATTTGCAGGACTGCTCCATCGGAGGAGGTTTTGTTCAGCATCAGCAAGGCAAAGAGTACAAGCCCACAGTGACTGACTGAAGAGTATGCGTTGATGTACTTTAAGTCCGTCTGCACAATGGTACTCATCGCTCCGTAGATTACAGAGATTGACGTGAGTATCAGGAAAATCCATGCCATTTCATTGGCGCCTTCCGGCATGAGGTAGATAGCCACCTTTAGACAGCCATAGCCGCCCAGTTTCATCAGTACGCCGGCGTGCAACATAGATACCGCAGTAGGCGCGGAACTATGACCATCGGGTGACCAGGTATGGAAGGGGAACAAGGCCCCGATTACTCCAAAGCCTATAAAGGTCATCGGAAAAAATATCCGTTGCATCTCCATTGAAAAATGCTGTGTAGACAATTGGAGAATATTAAAGCTGTGGGCTCCGTTTACGTCAGAATGGAAATAGATACCTAAAATGCCGACGACCAATAGGGCAGAACCGCCCATGAGCATCAGGGTAAGTTTCATGGCGGCGTATTCTTTCTTGCCGCTGCCCCAGATGCCGATCAACAGGTACATTGGGATGACGGCCAATTCAAAGAACAAGAACATCACAAAGAGATCAAGCGAAATGAAGAACCCGAAGACCCCCGTGGTTAGTATGATGAGGGAGACGAAGAATTCCTTATATAGATTTTCAACTTCCCAGCTGGCAAATATTCCAGTGAATATCACAATTGAGGTGAGCATGATCATTGCCACAGCAATGCCGTCTACACCAACATCAAATGAAATATGAAGGCTAGGGTACCATTCATAGTTCTTGCTGAATAACACCACCTCAAGATTGCCGGCAGCGCGCTCTTTCAGAAATTCATAGAGTAAATAACAAGATTGTAACAATTGAATACCCATGCCCGTCGCGGCCAGCACGCGTACCTGCTGTTGACTCCTTGCAGCCATGACGAGAAGGGCTGTAAGCGCCGGAACGATGATGAGCCATGAGAGGGGCATACCGCTATTGGTTGGTATAAATGAATGTTAAGACAATAATCAGCACCCCTGAAAGAAAGATAAAAGCATACTTCTGTAATTGACCTGACTGTAATTCTTTGATTTCTTCTGACACCCAGTTGGTCAACTGGGCAATCGCATTCATGAAGGCATCAATAATATTCCGGTCAAACCAGGCGACGGGCACGGAAATGAATTTGAAGATGATGCTCTTGGTAATGTAGAGGTACACCTCGTCGATATAGAATTTCCTGGATGCGGTGGTATAAAAACCACCAAGCTGGCATGAAATCTTTTGAGGAAGCGTCGACTCTTTTTTGTAAAATATCCAGGCGACTGAGACGCCAATCACGGCCATAACCACGGAAATAATCGCCACTGGCATTTCAAGATGAGTGATCAGGGGCTGGTTGTTTGACGAGACATAGTGACCAAAAGGAACAAAGCCGGCCACCGTTGAGCCAATGGCCAGCACGATCATTGGAATGAGCATCGCGGGAGGGGCTTCATGCGGTGTTTTAGAATACGTTCTTTCGTTGCCCCAAAAAATCAGGAAATAGATTCTAAACATATAGAACGCCGTGAGTCCCGCAACAAAAGTTGCGATGCCGAAATAGACCGGATGGTGTTCTGATACGGCGGCAAGAATTTCATCTTTGCTGAAGAAGCCTGCAAAGGGCGGGATACCCGCAATCGCCAGACAGGCAATGAGAAAAGTAACGTGTGTTACAGGCTGGTATTTGCGCAAGCCGCCCATCTGCCCCACATCATTGGTATGAACGGCATGGATAATTGCGCCGGCGCCCAGGAACAACAGCGCTTTAAAGAAGGCATGGGTGAATAAGTGAAACAGCGATGCAGTGTAGCCAAGTCCATCCTCGCCGTAGCCGGAAACACCCAACGCCAGCATCATATACCCTATTTGCGACATTGTTGAAAATGCCAATACGCGTTTGATGTCAGTTTGTGTGCAGGCTATCACAGCAGCAAAAAGTAATGTGAACGTGCCAATGAACGCGACAACATTGAGCGTTGCAGGTGAATAGAGAGCGTATACGGGGAACATTCTGGCCACCAGAAATACGCCTGCCACCACCATGGTAGCAGCGTGTATCAATGCAGAAACGGGAGTGGGACCTTCCATTGCATCCGGTAGCCAGATGTGAAAGGGGAACATGGCTGATTTACCTGCGCCACCTATGAAGATTAGCGTGAGCGACAGGCTTAACACCGGGAAGCCAAGATATGAAATGGTAGTGAGTGCGCTGATCTCTGGATTTTGAGGATTGGTAAGGAGTCCAAAGTCAAATGTTCCGGTGTAGTAGGATAGTATCAGGATGCCCAACAGAAATCCTAAGTCAGCGAAGCGTGTGACGATAAAAGCCTTCTTGGCAGCGGCCACTGCTTCCGGTTTATCATAGTAGTATCCGATCAGGAGATAGGAGGAAACGCCCACCAATTCCCAGAACATATAAAGTTGAAAGAGGTTGGTTGCAATCACCAGTCCGATCATTGAAAAACTAAACAATGCCAGGAAGGCGAAGTATCTCACAAACCCTTTTTCTCCTTTCATATAGCCCAGGCTGTAAATAAATACCATCAGCGATACGGTCGTAATTACGACCAGCATCATGACTGAAATGGGATCGAGCATGACGCCCATGTCAATTTGTAGGGTTTCGGAAAATCGCAGCCAGGTGATACGGAAGGCTATGATTTTTTCATGGGAGCCGGATTCAATGAAATACTGATAAGCTGCGCGATACGATAGGAGCGTGGAGATGCCAAGCGCCAACGTACCAATCCATCCTGCTGCGCGATGAGGAAGTCGCGGACTCAGTAGCCCGTTGATCAGGAAGGCAGCAAAAGGCAATAGTACAATGGCTATGGTATATTGAAAGTCCATCAATATTTCATTTTGTCAACTTCTTCAACATTAATTGACCGTATGTTTCTGTACAGATTGATAAAGATGGCGATGGCCACAGCGGCTTCCGCGGCCGCGATAGCGATGATGAAGAGGGAAAAGAAATGCCCTTCCAGTTTTCCTGGATACAGATATTTATCGAAGCATACAAAGTTGATGTTAACAGAATTCAACATCAACTCAACGCCGATCAGCATCGTCACCAAGTTACGGCGGGTCAAAAATCCATACGCACCAATGAAGAACATCATGGAGGTGACAATCAATACGTGTTGTATCGGAACATGCTCAATCATGGCTTGGGAGGGGTTCGTTTAGCAATTACAATTGCACCGATCATAGCAGCCAATAGTAAAATACTGATTACTTCGAAGGGAAGTACATATCCTCCCTCGCCCGATGCGAGCATCCTTTCGCCGATCAGGTGTACACTGGTTTCTGTGGGTCCAAATAGCTGGGGTACGAATGGATGATTTACCAGAACATAGGCTGTCATTATGAATCCACTTAGCGCAAGCAAGGCGGTTAGCATTGCCTTACTCAGGGCAGGGCGCTCCAGCTTTTCATTAATATGCGTGGTCAGCAGAATTGAAAAGATGATCAATACTACGATCCCTCCAGCATACACAATAAGTTGTACGGCCGCCAGGAAGAAGTAATCAACCATGAAATAGAGGGCCGCTGTCCCTCCCAGCGCAAATAATAAATAGACTGCCGCGCGCAGAATCCTGCGAGACAAAACTGCAAGCAATGAAAAGGCAATCAGAACAGTGGCGATAATATAGAATATGATGGCGCTGCTCTCCATTACTTCACGCCGTCCATTAATTTAGAGCCTGGCCTGTTTAAGGTTTTGGTAAGTTTTGACCGATCGAAGACAGCGTGCTCAAAAGTGTTGGCCATTTTTAGGGCGTCGGTGGGGCATGCCGGGATGCAAAGACCGCACATGGTACACATCTGCAAGTGGTACACAAATTTGTCCAGGGTTTTTACTTTGCGCCCTTCGATGTCAACTTTTTTGTTGATGATCTCAATGGTGCCGTTAGGGCAAGCCAGTTCGCATGCCGAACAGCCGGTACAACGATGTTCATTTTTGTCGTCATGGATCAGCACGACCTCACCCCGGAAGCGTTCAAACATCTTTAGTTCATTTCGGTTTTCAGGATATTGTTGCGTGATGATCTCTTTTGGATGAGTGATATAGTGACCGGTTACCGAAAGGCCTTTCACCAGAGATCGTAGCCCTGTAAAAATATCTTTGAAATAAGTAACTATGCTATTCATGTCAAATTTCAGAAGTACCAGCCCATCAAACTTAAGAAAGCCATCACTAAAATATTCACGAGGTTAATAGGAAGAAGATATTTCCACTCCAGTGTCAGCAATTGATCTATCCGCAACCGTGGAAATGTCCAGCGAAACCACATCATCAGGAAAATGATAAACGAGACTTTTCCAAAGAACCAGAAGACGGGAGGGATAAAATCCATCACTGCATTGAAGCCCGTAAAGGCGCCAATATGAAATGGCATCCAACCACCCAGAAATACCGTGGCGCCGATCGCGGAGACAATAAACATGTTGGCAAATTCCGCCAGGAAGAAGAAGGCAAACTTCATCCCGGAATATTCTGTATGAAAACCAGCGGTCAATTCCGACTCTGCTTCCGCCAGGTCAAATGGGCCACGGTTTGTTTCTGCTGTGCTGGCAATGAGAAAGATCAAGAAGGCAATGACGGCAGGAATGTGGCCCCGAAAGATCCACCAACCTTGAGCCTGCGACTCCACAATCACACTTAACTGCAAGCTACCAGTAAGTACAACAATGGTGAGCAAGGATAAGGCCACGGACAATTCATAACTGATAATCTGAGCACCAGAGCGCATGGCTCCGATCAGTGAATATTTATTGTTCGAGGCCCAGCCTGCCAGCAAAATACCAACAACCCCCAGCGAAGACACGGCCGAGACATACAAAATGCCAATGTCGAAGTCAAGAGCCTGAAGCCCCTTTGCAAATGGTAAAGCCGTCATCGCCAGGAAAGCTGAAATCATGATGATGAAAGGAGCGAGGTTAAAGAGAAAGGCATCAGCATCTTTGTTAATCAGTGACTCTTTCATCAACAACTTTATGACATCAGCGAAGGTTTGAGCGGTTCCCCACTTGCCTACTCTCATAGGGCCCAGCCGTTGTTGAAAAAAAGCGCTGACTTTTCGCTCAGCGTAAACCAATACCAAGCCCAGGACGGCAAAAAGCAGCATGAAGGCAACACCTACCAGGATCATCTCCACTAGCGTAACAGTGCCCGGCGACAACCGCTGGGACAGGCTCTCGTGGATGGCCCGGGTCATATAGGAAAAGTCGTACAAGAATCTCATGCTTATCGGTCTATATCGGGTATGACGAAATCAAGGGTTGACATGATCGCCACCAGGTCGGCGATTTTGCACCCTTGTGCCATTAGGTTTAATGCGGAAAGATTGCTGAACCCCGGCGACCTGAATTTTAACCGGTAGGGGCTCTTTTGTCCTTCACTGATGATATACACTCCAAATTCACCACGTGCTGTTTCTACTTTTTGATAGAATTCGCCCTTGGGCAGTTTGATCACGACTTTGGTGGGTGTCTTGTGTTCTCCTGCCGGGATGTTATCGATGAGTTGCTCAATGATGGAAAGAGACTCCCACATTTCATCAATTCTGCAACGGTACCGGGCGAGGCAATCACCCTCCGTTCTCAGAATTTCCTTGAACTTCACTTGGCCGTAGCCGCTGTAGGGATGATGTTTGCGCACGTCGCATGAGAATCCGGAAGCCCTGCCCGACGGGCCCGTGGCTCCAAAGGAGATGGCATCCTCCTTGGATAATTTGCCGATGCCTCTCATTCTCTCAAGGAAGATGACGTTGTTGGATAGTAATTGATCGTATTCTGGAAGTTTCTTCTTGAAATATTCTACAAAGTCGCTTGTGCGTTTTTGAAAATTAGGATGAATATCAAACATCAGGCCGCCAGGGATGTTGTAATTCATGGTGAGGCGCGCCCCGCAGGTCTCTTCAAAAATATCGGTGATCAATTCACGGTCCCGGAAACCATAGAGAAAGGTTGTAATCGCCCCCAGGTCCATGCCCATAACGCCCCACCACAATTGATGAGAAGAAAGTCGTTGGAGTTCGTCAATGATGGTGCGTATTACTTTGACCCGTTCAGGCACTGCTACCTGCAGTCCCAGTTCAACCGCCAGACACACGGCCTCGTTAAGGATATTGCAGGAGAGGTAATCCATGCGGTCGGTAAGGTGAATCACCTGCTGGTAGCTGTCAAATTCACACATCTTTTCAATGGATCGGTGGATGTAGCCGATGTGGGGCTGCACGTTGCGGATAATCTCACCATCCAGGGAAAGCACGAGTCTCAGCACGCCGTGTGTGGAAGGGTGCTGCGGCCCCATATTGATAAAGTACTCTTGAGATTCCAGTTCTTTGACGGCGGCTTCCATGTTAATAGGCTATCATGTTAATGGGGTCAGAATAATCTTTGCGCATCGGGTAGCCGACCCAATCGTCGGTGAGCAACAATCTCCTGAGGTCGGGATGGTTGTTGAAGACGATCCCATACAAGTCAAATATCTCGCGCTCATGAAACTCCGCCGTCTTCCACAAATCACAAACTGTGTCAACTGTTGGGTTTTCACGGGTGTTGATTTTTGCTTTCACCACCAGTAAATGGCTTAGCGTGGTGGATTTCAGATGATAAACCACCTCCATGTGCTGCGGCCAGTCAACACCCGTCTGACAAAAAAGGTAATCGAAAGACGTGGAGGGACTGGATTTTAGGTCGGAGAGGAAGGAGTGAATTTTTTCCGAAGGTATGGTAGCGTGCAAGAATTGCGGGCCGGAGACGATTTCCGCCTCTGGCACCCTGCTTAGTATAAATTCTTTTATCCCCTCGTTGTCCATGCCATAATCTACTCAGACAAAGTCCTTCATGGGATCGCGTGGATCCTGTATGGACTCGCCTCTTATTTTTCTTTGTAGTTGAAGAATCCCGTACAGCAGGGCCTCCGGTCTTGGGGGGCAGCCTGGCACATAAACATCCACGGGTATAATATGGTCTGCTCCTTTGACGACCGAGTAGGTATTATAATAGAATGGTCCTCCTGAGGTAGCACAGGCACCCATGGCAATGACGTACTTAGGGTCAGCCATTTGGTCATACAGCCTTTTCAAAATCGGCGCCATTTTATTGACAATCGTCCCGGCAATCACAATCAAGTCAGCCTGGCGGGGGGTGGCACGGGCGACCTCCGTACCAAATCGCGACCAATCATGACGACTTGCACCGGTGGCCATCATTTCGATAGCGCAGCAACTAGTGCCAAATACGAGCGGCCACAAGGAATTGGAGC
>JAYWDR010000320.1:0-4846 GCA_043779735.1 Cyclobacteriaceae bacterium
TAAAAATCAGCCTAAGAAGTCGAAGGAAATGCAGGTAGGCTTTCTGGCTATTAACAAGACGGGTGAGTTTGGTGCATATGCGCTGCAGCCGGGATTTACCTATGCGGTTTATTCACCGGAGATTTCTAATACTATTTTCAAAGGGAAGAGCTATTATTAGGGATATTGATTGGCCGCGAACCAGGAGCCCGATTGGCTGATATTATTATAGAAATTGCACGTTGATTCAAAGCACGACCCCGAAGGGGTCACCCCTTCGGAGTTATTCTAACACGGACGATCACTTTAACAAGACGTCCCTGTTATGGAGCCAAATGGCCCTGCTTAAATGTTTGCCTGTACTCAGGCTCATTGGGAGTGAGATGGTAAGGGCAACCGCGGATCCAGCCAACAATCCCACTTTGGTTTGCCGATCCTGAACAAGGAATGATGAAAAGAAGAGCCCGAGACCGATGGCTCCGCTTATTTCCAAACCGGTTCGATTATGCTTGTACTTCTCAAACTCGTAAATGGCATCCGGAGAAAGGATGATCTCTTTTTTCAAGTCCCTGAGAGGGAATAATTGGTTGTTCTTATAGTAGGTAGTCCACCCGAGCCAATAAATTGCATTTTCCTCATAATATTTCTTGATTGCCACACTGTCCTGGTTCTGAGCATGGACTTGAGACAGAGTCAAAAGAATAAAACCGCCTAACAGAAATAATAATCTCATAGTGCAGCAATGTTTACCTTCTTATAAATAATTTCATCCCTTGGAGATTGTAAGTTGACAAAGTTAGACCTAATTTAAAGGTAAGGAAAATTGACGTTATGACTTGTGAAATTGTAGCCTACAACATTGAATCTGCATTAAAGGCACAAGAAGGCGGAGCAGACCGCATTGAACTTTGCGACAACTCTGGCGAGGGAGGTACCACGCCGTCATTGGGTACCGTCGAAGTAGTACGGCAAAACGTCACCATGGATGTGTACGTTATGCTCCGACCGCGGGGCGGCGATTTCTGCTACAGCAGTTACGAATTCCACACGATGAAGCGCGATCTCTTGCAATGTCAGAGATTGAGTGTGGATGGCTTTGTTTTTGGAATCTTGCTGCCGGATGGTACGATCGATAAAAGGCGATGCAAGGAATTGATCGATAAAGCGAAACCTCTCAGCGCAACCTGCCATCGAGCCTTTGACATGACCCGCGATCCATTTCAAGCATTGGAAGATTGTATCGAAGTGGGATTCAAACGCATCCTCACCTCCGGACATCAACCAAAAGCAGGCGAGGGAGTTGAATTAATTCGCCAGCTTGTTGAAAAAGCCGGAAACAGAATTTCGATTATGGCGGGCTCGGGCGTGAATGAGAAAACGGTTGTGGAGATTGTATCGAAGTCCAGCGTGAAAGAAATTCATTTTTCCGCGACGGCTTTCCGTAAGAGCCCTATGACTTTTCAGAATCAAAAGATAGCCGCCATGGGGGAAGAGGGCGCCAATGAATTTCAACTACGAACGGTGGATCCAGACCGGGTAAGAAAAATACGGGAGTTGGCCCAGAGCGTCTCCTGAAATAAAAAAGAAATTATGTTTCCTGGTTCTCTGCCAGCACAATCGAAGCGGAGTTGATGCAATAACGCAGTCCGCCCGGTTTTGGTCCGTCTGGAAAAATGTGCCCCAGGTGGGCATCGCAAACGTTGCACAATACCTCGATACGCACCATGCCATAACCTGAATCTTTATGATAGGCAATGACATTGTCATGGTAGGGTTGGGTGAAACTTGGCCAGCCGGTGCCTGAGTCAAATTTCAGACTTGAGTCAAACAACAAGGTACCGCAGCAGCGGCAGGCATAGAGCCCCGGATCATGCGCTTCGCAATACTCTCCGGTGAAGGCCCGCTCGGTCCCCTTTTTCCTGGCAATGATGTAGTGCTCCGGAGTCAGCAGTTTTTTCCACTCCTCATCGCTTTTCTCTACCCGCTTTGGCGGAACAGGATTACCTTTCTTGGCAATTTGCAAGACATCGGTCCATTTCAGCATATCTGTTGGATTACTTTTGTTCTATGTAATGACTGGCAAATTAAGAAAACCAAAGTCGTACGGCCAATCCCAGGATCGTAATGATCATGATTCGCTTGATCCAGACATCTCCTGCCTTCACTGACCATCGGCTGGCTACCCATCCTCCCCAGGCATGCCCAATGGCGAGGACCAGTCCGGTTGTCCACATGATCTTACCTTCGAGAGCAAACACAATAACGGAGACGCCTGTGTACACAATCGCGGCAAAGACCTTTACATAATTGCTTTTGACCAGGCTAAGGTGATTTACCAAACTCAGTACAGCGATCACCAGGAACCCGATGCCTGCTTGAACAAATCCTCCGTATATGCCAATGAAGAAGAAGCAAATGGTGCCGACGACCTGGCTGCGAGCGTCCAGTTTTTCTGTTTTGTTCGTCTTGAAAGGATCGTAGATGATGAGAACGACCGCCAGGATCATCACCATCACAAATATTCTTGTGAAGATGGCATCCGTCACTTTTGAAGCGACGAGCGATCCGATCAATCCGCCACCGAGCGAAGCAAAACCCAGGTACAGGCTATACGGCCAGGGCAGCTCTATTCCCATGCTTTTGAATCCACGGACGGCGAAAAAATTCTGAAAGAGGAGGGCTACGCGGCTGGTGGCATTGGCCACCGTGATAGGTAAACCCATGAATGTTAGTATGGGAACAGAAAATAGAGAACCGCCGCCACCTATGGTATTCATGAAAGCCGCTAAGAATCCTACCAGGACAATCAATACATATTCATACCATTCGAGCATTACCGTACTTTGGCTTTGCGCACGATTCTGGCAAAGAGACCGGGAAAATATCGTTTCACATACACCGCCAACACTTCTTTCAGGCCCCCGATATACACTTCATTTTTTCTTGATTCGATGGCGGCAATAATCTTGTTGGCAACAAGTTTCGGTTCCAGGCCATCGCTTGTAGTAGCGTCCATTTGGTTCAGCTTGGAGCCGTCACCCATCAGTGCGTTCATTGAATGATTTGTTCGCACCCAGCCCGGGCAAATCATGGTTACATAAATTGAATTACTCTCTCTCCAGAGCTCTGCACGAAATGAATCGAAAAAACCATGGAGCGCGTGCTTGGCCGCAGCATATCCCGACCGATAGGGTGTTCCAATAATGCCTACCACACTACTGACGACTACGTAATGACCGCTCTTACGTCTTAGAAAATGTGGGAGCAGATATTTTGAAAGAGCAAGGGTGCCAAAATAATCAACTTCCATAATTCTTCGATCGACATTGATCGTCGTTTCCCTTGCCAGGCTTCGCTGGCTAATACCTCCGTTATTAATCAGTATATCGATGTGACCAAAAAGTTGGATGGCTGCTTCTGTAGTAAGTTGGAGGGTGGAGCCCTCTCCCAAATCCAGAGGAAGTATCCGAATGTTGGGTTGTGCCAGGGGATGGCAGTTGCCTTTGACGCGCTCCAGCTCGTCCTTACTTCGTGCAGACAAAATCAGTTTTACCTTTTTTCGAGCAAGAGCGTAGGCAAGTGCCTCTCCAATGCCTGACGAGGCACCTGTGAGCCAAATAACCTTTCCTGTGATGTTAGCCATGAAACAAGGATTACTTTACGTACTCTGCGAATGACGGTGGTCCTCTGTATAGACCCAGATCGTATAAATACCAAGCGCTGTCCCTATTGGAAATGAGAAAAGATCAAAGCAACCAATAATGAGCGCAAGCGTCAGGGCCCACTTCTTCTTGTTGAGGACACCCCATCCAGCGATAATCGAAGGTATGGCAAAGAGAAGAACACCGATCACCGCAATAGCCTGCATAAATGGAACTACCCACACCAAAACCCATTGATCATCGATATCGGCATGATCAATTAGTAATGGAAAAATTAGAGAGAAAATAGTCGAAAGGAATATCATCATTATGAATAACAGGGCGCCAGAAATGATGTACAAGATGCCCAGGATCCTTTTGTGTGCTTCCATTGGAGCAAGGTAATCAAAAGAAAAGATTACAAGGCCCGGTCATACACGACAAAATCAAAAGGGTAGGCATGACGCTCATCAACAGGATGGTGTGTTCGTTTGGTTTCTCTCCATTGTGCCTTTTCCACTTCTGGAAAATAAGTATCCCCTAAAAGTATAGTTTCAATTTCTGTTAGATAGAGACGATCACTGAGTGGCAGCGCCAACCGGTACATGTCAGCCCCACCAATGACAAAGACCTCCTCCACGAGGGCCTTGTGCGCCAGTTCGATCCCTTCTTCCAGGGATTGCACCACAACACATTGTGGTGCCCTATAATCCCTCTGTCTTGTCACGACAATATTAATGCGATTCGGCAGGGGTCGGAATTTCTCTGGTATGGATTCGTAGTTCTTACGCCCCATGATAATATGGTGAGCCTTGGTGGTCTGCATGAAGTACTTCATATCGTCAGGCAAATGCCAGGGCAGGCCATTATCTTTTCCAATGACCCGGTTATTCGTAAGTGCGGCGATGAGGGAAATAGTCATATCTGGATGAGGGTACTTCTGTTGTTCAAATTGCCTTTCGTAAGCAGGTTGCTAGTTGCTGGTTACCGGTTTCTTGTCGCTGCTGTCTGTCAACCTATAAGTTTCGCGAACGCTGGGATGTTGTCTATAGGAGAAATTGCCACTATCGGGTCAAGCAACCAGAAGCTATTTACACCTTGTTTCCTCTTAAAAATTCCTGAATGTTCATTCTTCTTTTTCCCTCGGTCTGTAATTCAATGATTGAAATCCAGCCGTCAGCGGTCTTGACGTAAAGATAAGTTTTGTTATCAGTCTTCCACGTGCC
>JAYWDR010000321.1:0-4844 GCA_043779735.1 Cyclobacteriaceae bacterium
ATATTCAACACCTTACTGGTTTGAGGTCGGATGTCAAACACTTCTACTTCACGGAAGGAAGCCACATGGGCGACAAAACCATCTACCCTTGAGCCAACGTCAACGTGCTTAATAGGTTTGTTTTCAAAAACCCGGCGTGCTACAAGTAAGTCCTCGTGGAAGTAATGGCTCTTCAGGTCGCCATTCGTTTCAAAACGTTCTCTTAACACGGGGTACAGAGCTTCTATCTTAAAATCAGCATTGTTCTTCAGCTGCTTCTTCATCTCACGCAGATCGCGACGGAAATGCGGCCACCCTTTGATGCTCTCCAATACCAGCTTAGGCTGGATGCTCATGCTATTGAGGATTCTGTAAAGGTCTTTGAACATGATTATAACGAACTATAGAGTTTCAGCAGTGCTTCAGATTCCGTCTCCCAATTATACTTATCAAAAATCAATTGTCGTCCGCGGCTTCCCATAGCTGCCGCCGAGGCTGGATCGCTGATCAGTTTCACAATTGCCTCTGCGATGTCTTCAACCTTCAACGGATCAACCAAGATACCCGCGTCTGATTCTCTCACAAACTCCGCTGACTCCCCTTCCCTGGAAGCAATCACAGGCAGGCCGGCAGCCATGTATTCAAATAACTTTACCGGATAATTCGTTTTGTATCGCTCAATGGGATGAGGAACGATCACGCCGATCCGCGACGAAAACAATGCTTGAACCATTTCATTGTAAGGCAGCCACGATCGGTACTGCACGTTATAGGTCGTCAGAAGTTCATTCTCCAACGAGGCCGGCGCAAACTTGCCACCCAGGACAAAGTCAACAGATACTTTTTCCGAAGCCAGCTTGTGCGCTTGCAGCATTTCCACCACACCCCTGGCCTTGCTCAGCAGCCCGACATACACCAGACTGTTCCCGCGACTCTCATACTTTCTGTCTTCATGAAAGGAATCCTTAATCGGAAAGTTTCTTATGAGAATAACTTTCCTTTTGGGAAAATATCTGGCGATCACGGGTTCCGCAACGATCACGGCATCAAACCACCAGCCAGCAAATTTTTCCAGAATGAAATACATCCATGTATACGGCCACTTCGCCAGCCACGGTATCCAATGCTGATAAGAAATTTGCTGGGGCGTATCTTCGTGCGCATCATAGATGACCTTCCTCCCAGAAAGTTTCAGTGCAAGCCCGACGATCAATAATTCTGAGTCATGAAGGTGAAAGATGGAATCTCTAGGCTGCTTCAGGGCCAGCGTAAAAATTTTCCATGGACACTTTATCAACTGCTCCCAACCCTTCTCAGGCAACGGTACGGACAAGATCTGAATACCATCCTTTTTAAAATCTTCAGTTGTGGGGATGATCAGTGCCACCTCCCATCCTGCCGCGCTCAGGGTCCTGGCTTCCTTTTGAAATATCCGCGTGTCCAACGGTGTATGGCCTGCATTGGCGAGCATTACTACGCTTGGCTTCCCGGCTCTCATAATCTTATCCACGAATCAGGGATCAGGTCTTTTGTATTGTAGTATCTGCTTGGATAGACCGGTTCCTTTTTGTCAAGATAGTTCAACCGGAACCACTGTTGCGGCGCGATGACCATTTTACCTTGATGACTGTTCAACCAGGCACTCCACCAGCTAAAAGTACTGTTGGCTATTATATTATTACGGCAGGATGCCATCAGTACCAGATCTTTGAAAGCGTTCTCACCGAGATTGTGATCAATGTAATCAGCCTTCCATCCAGAGAAGGTTTGTCGGCACCAGATAGGATCATCCGAAAAAAAATAAAAGACAGGATTATCAACTCGGCCGCTGATGGTTGCCATCGCCTTTTCATAATACTCTTTTGATAGCATCCCGAAGAAGGAATTGTAGTTCTTAGAAGTATAATCTCCTCGTCGCACGTGAATGGAAACACTATTCTCAGACTGCATTTTCTTTTGCAAGGAAACGTTTCTGACATCAAGAGGCTCCTTTGGGGTAAACTGTGAAGCAATTAGCGGGGCTACTGGAGAAAAATACTTTTCACTTTGCCAATATCCCGAGAGATAGAGCTCAGCGGGCATTGAAAAGAAGTCTTCGTAAAAATGATAGTGGGGCTGAGCAAATACTTTCGGGCACAGGAAATAATTTTGCCGCTTGTTGAGATATCGAATGACGGGATTGCTTCCAGTAAACCGATGAACTTCTTCGCGGGTGGCTTCCCTTGCCGCGATGTCAAACTTTGACAATCCAAATGTCCGATAAGGATGTTTTGAGTACGTGTACAGGTCCAGTGTCAATTCTGTCCGGTGGTGTTCAGCCAGCGCTTTGCCGGCCGCATACTGAAAAAGTTGGTTGCCCAGGCCACCCCGGAGGCGAACGATGATCATCTGCGCGTGATATTCATTATAATTGCCCTCAAAATTAGCGGGATGGGCCTGAAACAAAAAATCAAGAATCTGCCAGGGGCTTACAACGTCATTCTCTCCCTTCTGAATTTTGTCAATTACTTCGATTGGCGCTTCCACCGCCAGTTTCCAACGTACCGCTTGAACCTGTACTGGCAAAAGAGAATTGCCACCGTGAAAGCTAGTCCAGACAATCAAAGGCTGTCACATGTACCAGATGCCGGCAAAGTTTTCAAAGATCACCAGCTTGTTCACAATGGGTTAAAAATCACCCTTGGAAGTTATTATGATTACGGTAATACGCATTTGCTAATTGAAAATAAAGGTGTCCATGAGCCGCAGGAAGAATTCGCCTTCGCTGCTATACTTCCGTTGATACCGGTGCGGGGTACCATGATGGAGCTCGGAAGCTATTGGGCATTCTATTCCATGTGGTTCGCCAGCCGGGTACCAGGAGGGCGCTGCCTGATGATCGAACCTGATCCACACAAAATGAATTTCGGAAAACTGAACTTCAAGCTAAACGATTTACCGGGAAAATTTGACCTTGGCTATATCTCAGATAAGACCAATCTTCAACCTTCCATTCCACTCTACTCTGTGGACTATCTTTTGAAGAAACATGGCATTGATCGGCTGAATATCCTCCATAGCGATATCCAGGGATATGAATTGAAAATGTTGGAGGGGTGCAAGGAAGCTCTGGAAAACAATACGATTGATTATTTCTTTATCTCCACGCATAGCAATGAACTGCACAAGGAGTGCATGACTAAACTGGAATCATACGGCTATAAAATTGTTTGCGATGCTGACCTGGATGCGAGCTATTCCGTAGATGGGCTTATTGTCGCAAGACGAAATGGTGTCGTAGGGCCAGAGCATATCGGGATTTCAAGAAGAGAAGAGCCAAAGGCCAACAGCTAAATGGTAGGGATTTCACTGAGTAGGCAAGAGGAAATTTCACCCTCAAGCCTCTCACATAACCGTATAGCTAACCCTCGGAATTCAGATTTGAATTAGTAGCTCATTTTAGGAAAGTCAAGAGACACCTTTTTGGCCGGCTGAAGTCACCTGAACGGTGTCAGGTGGGCCGGGTCTCATGCCAAGGGCCACCATTCGGGGTAAACCCGCACCAATCTTAGGAAGTCCATACCGAAAAGCGAAATAGCTGGATTGGCCAAGACGGGAAAAGGTTTTCATATAGGTTAGAAAATCAAGTCAAAAACAACTGTCAAATCGTTAACTTTGGAAACACAAAAGGAAAAGTCATGAATATCAACACCGAACGGACTTTGCTGATCAAAGAGCTTCAGCAGGTAGAAGACATCTCTCTGCTGAAAACATTAAAAGCTGTACTTCATTATGGTTTGAAGAATGAAGGCAGAATCAGTGTAGAGCAATATAACCGGGAGTTGGAGGAAGCGGAAATAGCCCGGGGGGAGTTCATTACCCATGAGGAATTGAAAAAGCAGATGAAGGCATGGTAAAACAATCCAAGCCTGCAGTGGTATGGAGCAATGGGGCATCCGCTTATTTTAGAAAAGCATACGAAAGAATCAAAGAAGAATCCTACAACAGCGCAGAAAAAGTAAAGGAGGGCATTAGTAAGATAATAGATGGCTTGCCTGGTAACCCAGAAAAATACCCACCTGACAAATACAAGAAAAATAATACCGGAAATTATCGCGCGTTTGAAAAATATTCCTTTCGGGTAGCGTAAAAGTACACAGTGAAAGAAGTCAGAATTCTGCGGGTGCGGCATGTGAAACAGGAGCCGAAAGGATATTGAGTTCATTTTATGACCTCTTGGACCCAAGTTTCTCCGAGCCACAATTTTCAGAATCCTTCAAATTTTTTTGCGGGATTACGATTGTGCAAGTTGTTGGTCGGACAGTTTGGCTATTTTCGATAAGCCCGCGGAATAGTAAGTTTCACTAATAGAAATAATATTTCACATTTCTAAATATATTGCCTCTAACTGCTTTTTAATCCTAGGGAAAAACCCAAAAAAAGTCCGCATTGAATAGCAAGGTAAAGGAATCTCCACTAAGACAAGCCAAGGGCCAAAAGCTATACTTTTTTTACCGCTAGATAATTCGCCGACTGAAACACCTCCAGTTTTTCCGTATAGCTCTCAATCGGACGAAGACCATTCGAGAGTATTCTGAAAAGATCAAAATCAGTTTTGAAAAAATTATAGTAATCCCGAAAGAACGTCCTCGAGTCAATGTTGCAGCCACCAAACTCAAACTGGATAATTTTTACTTTGCGTTCATCAAACATTTTCTTGCCGCCTCTTAGCACCGCCAGTTCATGCCCTTCCACATCAAGTTTGAGAAAATCAATGGAAGGAATATTATTCTGCTCACAAAAGAGATCAATGGTCGTGAGTTCGATTGTTTCATGATCAGAAAATTTTATATTATGATACGATAAATCGCGCGGGTAGACAGACG
>JAYWDR010000322.1:0-4843 GCA_043779735.1 Cyclobacteriaceae bacterium
GAACTTAGTGACCTTGCTTTGATCAGAAATCAAATCCCAGGGATACCATCAAGCGGGCGTCTTTGACTTTATAATTTTCCACAGGCCAGGCATAATCAAACTTGAGGTAATATCCTAGCATCATCGTACGGAAACCCAAACCATAGCTGTATAGCCAGGGGTTCAAATACTGTTTCAAATTTATCTGAAAGGGGCCCTGGTTGATGAGTTCATTTCGGAGCGTATTCTTTGAATTAATCGGAGGTGAACCTGTCCAACTGCTGCCGATGTCATAAAAAGCCGTGAACTGCAAGTTGCGGAAGAAGTTGGAAGGTATCGGGCCGCCGGCCAGCGCTCTCACCAACGGCAACCGGAATTCTGCTGACGCCATAGCTACGCTTGATCCATACAGCACAGCATAATCAAAACCTCTTAGGGTAGTGGCAAAGTCAACGAACAGGAGATTATCATTAAACCCAGACTTAACATACAAAGGGTTTCTAACGCCGTTATAGTTGGTCACGTTACCAAACCAATTATCCACGCCACCCAATACATATTGTTTGGGTGAATTCCCAAAGAATGTGCCCGTGTAGCCGCGTACGGCTAAAACAATTTCCTTATAAATCTTCTGGTAATGTCGAACATCAATCGAGACCTGGGAGAAAGTGGCGCTACTATTTCCCAAGCCTTCATAGTGTACAAAATTTATTTTCCCGCGCGTTCCCTCAATGAGATTCATGCCGGTGGTAACTGAATTATCATACACTACCTCAGCCCGTACACCAGCATAAAATTGTTGTTTGGATGTAAGGTATACCGGGGGTGACACCGCTTGTTGATCGGGGCCCCGATCAACATAGCTGGTAAACCCACCGAAAGGCTTAATGGCCACGCGTGTACGCACACTGATGGGCAGGGCTGCCCCAAATTCAATCTTCTGCCAGGAATATTTCTGAAGCTGGTCATTCTGGCTCCAGAAAATAACCTTCCGGTCAAACCGTATGCTAAAATCCACACGATGTTTCAAATATTGAAATTCGGCGTATATATCTCCGCTTTTCCAGTCAAACGCTGTTTGAATGCCCCCGATGATACGGTAGTTTTCCAGGATGTCATTCATTTGCATATCGAGACGAATGCTGAACCCGCGCAAAGGATCGATTACAAAATTGGTAGCAAAATTTTCGTAACTGAATTTAGGTGCATAGGGAAAGGGGCCATTGATCCTGCCGCTGTCTTTCACTTTCATGTAGCGACTAAGAAATGTCTCGGTGGGTTTTTGGGTATTGACCGCTTCGTCTTCAAATTTATAGTCGTCCGTATTCAGGCTCTTTCCACCTTTTTTGGGAATGGTGTCCTTCTTTACTTTTTCTTCCTCAAATGAATAATTATCGGTGTTGATTTCACCGGGTTTTAATTTCTCACGCAGGGTGTCCTTGGGTGCCTGCTTTTGTACTGCGGTGTCTTTCTTTAATTTGAGACGTTCATTAATGAGTTGCTTGATCGAGATACCTTGTCGTGTTTCTTTTTTCCTTCTCTCTGTAATTATTTTGGCCTGCTGTATTTCTTTTCGCTTGGTGGCAGGGGTAAATATCTGCCGGTCCGGATTGAAATCTCTTTGTAAAAAAATATCCTCCTTTAAATCCTTGGTCAACACCATGGCCAGGGTTCTATTATAAAAGTCGATGTCATATTCTTTGATGCTGGAAGGATAATTGCTTACTTGAGTATAAACCCCTGTTTGCCGGTTAAACCGGAAAAGGTTAAGAATCCCTCGCTGATCGCTCAGGTAGAAAAAATTATTCTCATCCATAGCCTTCGGATAAAAGTCTTTACTCAGTGTATTCGTAATTCGCTTGACAACATTCGATGTAGTGTCAAGGTTGTAAGCAAAGAGATTATAATTGGAAGGCACTTTCGTAAAGTCTTTCAGGATGAGGTTTGTTGTGTCCGTAGTCCGATTAGAACTAAAAACGACAATGTTGGTATTGGGGATAAATGAAGGATCAAAGTCATCAAATAAATCATTCGTAAGACGCCGGGTTCGATCGCGACGACTGCTGATAAGAAAAAGATCATTCTGACCTTCCATGTCCGCACTCACAACGGCCAGCCTGCCGTTTCCTGAAAAATTAAAACTCCGGATGTTGCTGAACTTCTCCAATTGACGGGGCAGGGTACTGCGTGTGCTGAGATCGTAAAGCCAGAAAACGTATTCCCCATATTTTACACCGATCACCCCCAGCGTATGAGCATCGGACCAACTCAACAAGGGGATATGGTAATCTACCGTTTGACGGAATACTTTATTCCCTCCACTAAGAATCATTGTCTCCTTGCCGTTCTCCAATGATTTTACTGTCACCGTAAACTTACCACGGTCATTTTCAGCATACGCTACATTCTTTCCATCCGGACTGATTTTAACAGTAGTGTAAACCACCGTCTTGCGATGCCGTGGGCTGAATCTCGAAGAGTCCTGCGGTGCTGTATAACTCTGACTTACGCGGTCCTGTGCCGTGGAATAGTATTTCTTCCAATCTGCAATCAACTGCTTAAAGCCTATACCCAGGGTGATGTAAATGCTTTTCTGCTCATTACGAATCACCCGTGTGTAATTAAGAATATTTGCTACACTTCCTTTTCCATATCGTTCGACGATATAGTTCCAGAAAGATTGTCCAACCAAAGCAGCCTCAGGGCCTGTAAACTTGAGCGCCCGATTTACCGATTTACTTTTTACCAGTTGTCGTATGTAATCATCCATCTCAGCATTCCATCCTTTGGCCGCATATAAGGAGGCCCCATCAATAAACCATTCTGGAAGATTCATCAGCACAGCATTTTGAAACATATCTTTTAGGCTTCCGCCAAACATCATTTCATTTACCATGAGGTCAGCGACTTTATAAACCAATTCCTCCTTAAACTCATCCAAAGTTCCGGGGTGGGCGATCTCAACGTAAGGTTTTATAACATCCGACTGAATTCCGATATTAAACTGCTGCCCCATGATGCCCATGTTGCTTTGCTGCATGTCGGTGACCGAGTTATAGAGAAAAACTTTGGTCTTCAAGTAAGGCGGGTAACCGATCAGGTCTGTGATCCGGTCAAATTCAGATTCCAGATATTGTATCGCTTCTGTCGCTACCCTTCTTCTTTCATCGTAGTAATAGACATCATAATTGTCGGAGCTGACATACTGCCAATTGAATGTCCGGTATTGGACCCGGTTTTTCCCGTACGTTTCCGTTGAATGTTGGGCAGTCACCGAAAGAATGGATAAAAAAATAAATATGAAAACTGCCAGAACCCGGCAGAACAGTCTCACTCGCATAAATAAGGTCACAATCACTTCGAATATAACGCTTTGAACCGATAAATATTGACTTCGGTTGATAAGTCATCTACACCCTCCAGCCAGTCTGCCAAATGATGAGCAAAATATGGAGCCAAACTTACGCCTTTCGTACCGAGACCGTTAAAAATGACCACATTTTTATTGTCCGGATGAGCTCCCAGCATGGGTCTGCGGTCGGGGGAGGTGGGCCGGATACCCCACTCTTGGTGAACAATTTCAAATGGAGATGGTATCAACTCATGGAGTTTTGATTCCAATGATTCCCGCGCTCCGGTGGAGGGCCCCTCGAGGAACGGCTTATGCTCATAGGTTGACCCTACGCGATAAACATTTGCCTCCACAGACGGAACGATAAAAACACCCCGGTTATAAATCCTGTCCAGTACCTGATTAATTTTTACTGTCAACACTTCCCCCTTTAAAGGAATTATTGGAAGCTTTTCAAACCACCTGCTCTGAAGGGACCCAAGTCCGTTGCAAAAAATAATTTTGTCGGCAGCCCATTCCTGATAAGTGACCGCGCCATCAAATAAAAGTTCCTGATCGTTGAATAAACATTCCTGGTAAGAATTTTGCGATCTAAGAAAATCCCGGATGGCAGCTATCCATAATCCAACTTGCAAATATCCTGCATGAGCAATTCCAATTCCGCCAAAAGGATTGTTTACCTGATGTTCAAAAAATGAAACTTCACGGAACTCACTCACAAAATCCTTCAATTCATCTGTTTCACTCTTTTGTTTCCAAAGTTTTCTTTCATCTGTAGAAATGAATGGTCTATACATTGGGGACAAGTGAAAAAAGTTTCTCTTTAGAATTTTTTCTGCTGAGGAATAAAAATTCTTCAAAAACGGAAAAAGGATATCTGCTTTCCACGCTTTTGTCATGACCTTACCTGTGATTGGATTAAACAAACCCGCCGCAACAGCGGATGCATGATTGTCCGCCGGCGCATCAAAAACCATCACCGTCTTACCCCTTTGTACGAGCTCCCATGCCAGTGTACTTCCTGCCAGGCCCAGACCGACAATGAAATAGTCAACTCTTTGATTCACATCATTTCGTGCTTTGCGACCTTTGTGAAGAACATTGCGGTCTTTGCGTGAACCATTTTCATTTCACGCTAACCTACTTTTCTATTCGCCAGGTAGACACCTCCCAAAATAGCAGCCATACCAATAAAATGACTTACAAATAATTTTTCTCCATCCAGAACGCCCCAACCTACTGAAACAATGGGAAGAATGTAGGTCACGGTGCTGGCAAAGAGCGGGGTGGTCATCTTTACCAGTTTGTTGAAAATGAATCCGGCCACTACGGTGCTCATTAGCGCAAGCAATGCTACATAACCAAAAGCAGTCCAGGCTCCCGGGACCGTTGCAAATTTCTCTGTAAAGTCAGTGAACCCAAAAAGATAAATCGCTCCCAAGGGCGCAATTAAAGTTATCGAGACACTGGTAAGAGTGAGGGACCTCAAGTCCGGTATGTTGAATTTGATAA
>JAYWDR010000323.1:0-13157 GCA_043779735.1 Cyclobacteriaceae bacterium
GTCGGTAATTTCAAAACAGAAAGCGCCAAAGCCACCGCGATGCTCGCCGAGCTTCTGGCCGTTGAGAAAAACATCCGCGACGGTGGCCGCGGCGTCGAATCCCGGAAATATGGAAACAAAGTGGCGGAAAAATAACACACTACGTGGCAACCGTAGGCACCGGTGGCTCCATGTGTGGCACCGCTAAGTTCCTGAAAGAGCAAAATCCAACGCTTGTGTCAGTAGGGATTGACACGTATGGATCGGTTTTCAAAAAATACAAAGAGACAGGCATCTTTGATAGAAACGAGATTTACCCGTACCTCACAGAAGGCTTCGGCGAAGACATCCTCCCAAAGAATGTAAACTTTGATGTCATTGACACATTTATAAAAGTCACTGACAAGGATGGAGCAATCATGGCACGTCGGCTGTCGCGTGAAGAGGGGTTGTTTGTAGGCTGGAGCAGTGGATCTGCCATGCATGGCGCGCTGGAATATGCTCGCGAACATCTAACAAAAAATGACATCATGGTCGTGCTGTTGCCAGACCATGGCACTCGCTATCTGAACAAGGTGTACAATGACAATTGGATGAAGGACCATGGCTTTCTGGAGGAGCGTATTTTTGCATCTGCCCGTGATATTATCCTTCACCGCAGCGGCATCAATGGACTTTTTACTGTGAAGAAAGATGCACGCATAGGTGAAGCCATAAAAATCATGAATCAACAAGGCATTGATCAGGTACCTGTGGTGGACGGGTCAGAGTTTGTGGGCAGTGTGGCCTCGGCGAGTCTGCTGGAAAAAATTATTGAGAACCCCGCCGTGAAAGATAGTTCCGTGGGAGATCTAATGGACAAGCCCATGCAGTTTGTGGCGCTTGATACCACACTGGACGTGTTGTCGTCTATGCTCAACAGGAATAACAAGGCTCTCCTCGTGCGGGACGATACGAAGAAAGTCCATATCATTACTCAACATGATATTTTGAAGGCTATGACCTCCTAAAGAAGAAGGTCACCTCAAATCATCCGAGGTGGCCTTCAAGCCTTATTGTTTTCAACTCGCATCAGTGGCGCACAACTTCTACCTCCACACGATCGTTGTAGTTGGCATATACGCTGGTTTGTGGATAGATCATCATCTTACCACCTTCCCCTTTGGTGAGGATGCGTTCTACGGCGATGCCTTGCGAAACCATGTATCGTCGGACAGCCTCAGCTCTTAATTCCGTCAATTCTTTGGCTGAACCAGCCTTCTTCTGATTGCCAGGATCATTCTCAAAATATTTTGTGCTCGTTCCCAACATAATGATGTCACGGGAATCATTTCCATTGCAGTGGCCGTGAACATTAATTTTGTAATTAACCTGTTCTTTCATAAGGTCTATTAACCCATCCAATTCAAGCTGGGCCTGCTTCTGCATGATTACTGAATTGCGATAAAAACTCACATTGTTAAATTCTATGTAGTCACCGCGTTTCGCTCTATTCAAGCCTATTGGAATTATCAATTCACCATCAGGGCCGGTGCCCGTGGAGGCCGGAAGAGGATCTTTATAGCTGAATACCTCTTCAAGCACCTTGTACCCGGGTGCCACTGTAGTTAGAAGGTATATGCCTGCCTGGTTTCGCGGAGCCGGAACATCAACTAACTCGTCGGCTTTAAAAGCCTGGTATTGGGTTGATGTTTTTGATTCCTGCAAGTGCAATTCACCGCGTATCTCTTTTCCATTCTCTTCATTCAAGAAGCGGAAAACAAAAAACTTGCCTTTGGCCACCTTCTTCACTATTGGTTTCACTGCCGCCACTGAATCCGTTTTGACGATCGGTGCGACATCCCCCGGTTGCACCACCGGGGGCGTTACCTCCGGCTGCTTCTGCTCCACTAAGGCCTGTTCTTCACCAAGGTGACCAACAAAAAGCCATGCATCCTTGTAGTTTGTCTCCGCTCTTAACTTAATTAGAAATGCGTACGCCTTTTTGCGGTCTTCCGATTGGAACAAGTACACATAATATAGTTTACGTCCCGGGTTAATAGCATATTGAGAATTAAAACCGATCTTATTCGCTAGTGCTGTGTAATGAATAGCGTTGTCCAGCTTGGCAAAGACCCCAATGGTCACATAGTATTCCTGCGTGGGTGGCTGAGCCTCAACCCAGTTGAAGTAGGACGAAAGCCCTACTATCCATAGTGAAATTGTCAATACCTTCATGGTTCAGTAGATTTCAATTTCTCGAAGATAAGAAATTATCGAAAATCTGGTGCTTTGGTTGACAAACAAGACCTTTAAAACACTATTCAAATCGGCAATTTGCCGCGAACATAAATCCTGTAGCGACAGATGGGCATTCGAGAGCCTGTGAAATCGGCCTGGCGCCAGCGGCAGCAATATGCCAAAATACACCCAATAGAGCGGAAAAATGGGAAACAGCAACATTCCATCGGATAAGGCAAGAATAAGCGATCTACAAAAATGAAGGCATGAGCCTATAAGAGACCACTATGCAATAGAAAAAACAGACTATTCTTATTTTTCCAATACTTCAATCTCCACGCGCACGTTTGCTTCGGCTTTCTCCTCGTCAACTTTAAAGAGGGGCTTTTTGCCGCCCCATGCCTTAATGCTCATTCGGTTCTTGTTGATTCCATTTGAAACAAGGTAGTCAAGGATGGCTGTGGCGCGGAGCTCAGATAACTTTTTCGCCGAGCCAGAATCCTCCACCGTGTTGTCAAGCGAAAAGAAGTCAACACTCTTTTCATTCCTTCGAATGATTATTCCTGGTTCATTGCCATTTGTATGGCCGTGTATCCTTATCTTTTCATTAGGGTTTTGCTTGAGTATGCGCACCAGCTTATCGACAGCGTATCGTGATTCAGGGCGAAGCACTGAGGCGTCCTTGTAGAAAAAAATGTAATCAAGGGTTTCAGTCTCACCCTTTTTCAATGTCATCGACTTTTTATCCACCTCCGATTTGATTTTATCATGTCTCTCCTTTTCAGGATCAATCACCACAACCGGAAGAACTAAAACGGGCTCAGGCGTTACCAGGGGTGGAGCTATCACAACAACTTCTTCTTTGATCTTTTCTTCAACAACGGGTTTAGGAGCCTCTGCTTTTGTGAAAACCCACGTGTCGTTGTACCGTCCTGTTTCGCGAATCTTTGTCGCTTCTGCAATGGCAGCCTCTCGGTCGGGGGTCCGGAGAACGTATACATAATACACATTCTTAACAGTATTTAGCTCAACCTTGGGCTGTAGCTTAAGTTTACGCGCCTTCTCAGTAACCCTTGTTGCATTCTCCTTGACGGCAAAGGCGCCAATGACAACCAGGTAGTCCGATTGTTCAGCAGCTACGCTTTGGGCCCTCACGCCTTGTCCTAAGAAACTGAAAAACACAAAACATGTCAAGATAAAAGTTTTCATTCCAATCATTTTAGCCATAGACAGCACAATAGTAATACCTAGATGCCCAATAAATTTATTGAATTTAATCCAAAATAGCACATCATGCCCTATTTATCCTCAAGAAATGACCTCAAAAGCCATTCCAACGTGTGCCTAAACCAACCATTTTAGTTGAAAATTTTATGGCATCTTGTTGGCATGTCGTGAGGCCAGCTTCCAACGATTTCCAGCTTTTACATAGACTTCCGAGTAGCGAAGTTCCATTGAGAAAGGCTTGCCGTCCGTGATTCCTTCAAAGGTGCCAAGCCCCGTGACGATGGCGGAAGTGCCGAAAACCCGGACTCTACTGTCCTTCAGTAATACTTTTTGATAGTTGAGCTTCCCGGAATGGAGGTCATCAATAATCTCCTTTTTGTTTTGAGTCCATCCATTAGAATGAATGTATTGTATGCGATCGTCCAACAAGTTTATCAGAGAATCATATTGCTTTGCTACCAGCCACTCAAATTTCGTTTTGGATAGATCAAGAACGAATTGCTCCTCGCGAGAAATGGTTTGAGCGCTGGCCAGGCTGGACACCGTGAGCAATAAGAGCAATATTAACTTTCTTAGCATCATAGCTCGGTAAATCAGATCAATGCGTTCTGTCCTCCATCACCATCTCGGCATCAGGTTTTGACTCATCACTTAAAGAAACTTTGTTCCGCTCCTTCCGGAGAATGCGCATATAAAGTGAAATATTCTTGTCAAACAAAAATCGAAAAAATAGCCTGGTCCAGGAGTTGTGCGACTTCAGAGTATCGTAATATTCCGGCGCTTCCTTTTTCAAGTCGGGCAACTTATTCCATGGTATGGAAGGGAAATCGTGATGTTCATTGTGATAACCCACATTGAATGCTACGGCATTGAGGGGGCCGTAGTAACTGTACGTCTCTTGTTTTTCATCCAAGGTGAGGTAGTGTTCCTGTATCCACCTCGCTCCCAGTGGATGAAGCCCCACTGAAAAGAAGAAGCTTGCCAATAAAAACACAAAAGCCTTTGGTCCGAAGAATATCCAGATAGCCACGTTAAAAGAAATTTGAACGATCCAATTGGCAATGATCCAACCGTCTACCGGTTTAATTTCTTTTAGCCGTGTTACGCGGATGGCCTGAAAAACAGGAAATATGAGGAGCCACAGTGCCTTTCCAAAGAAGGAATTATGAATCAGTTTGGCTTCCCAGTAGTCAGGAAGGTCACCATCCAACTCATGAACACCTTGAAAGGAGTGATGCTTGATGTGATATCGTACAAAAGAAATTGCGCTAGGCAGGGTATGTGGCAGGTTGGCGATGATGGCTGCAACGAGATTAAAGCCCTTTTTCTTGAATAACAAATTATGGGTGCATTCATGGATCATTACAAAAAGTGCATGGTTAGCAAAAGCACCTCCGAGATAAGCAGCAGCTAATACCACCCACCACGACGCATCGCGTACAAGCCAGGCGCCCCCAACCATCCCTCCCACCAGGCCTAGGATGGCCAAAATAGTAGCAGGGTTTTTTCCCATAAGATCTTTAACATGGGGATGTTTGGTCATTATTTCACGAGTCCGGCCTCGATGAGGCTCTGGTCCAGTAGAGAAACGGAAATCGGTAGTGACCGTCATTTTAGATTATAAAAGGCAAAATTACAAAGAATTTGATTTCCCTGGCGTGGTTATTTTTGCCACAGTCCAGGTGGGTATCGGGAGCACAGTTGGCTCCAATCACGTCTGGACAACCAGCAGAGTTCTTCCTCAATGATGCGGGGTTTAGAGTTGTAAGAGGCTTTTACGCTCCGCTTTTTGCGCATAAGCCCGCTTTTTCCCTTTAGCAGTTCATCTTATGGGCTTGGGCGGCTCGCTAAAGATTTCAGTAAGGGCAAACAGTCCAATGCCAACCAGCAAAATACCGCCCAACACAGAAAGAAAGCCACTCTCCGTTTTAGGATGTCTGCTCAACTTCTGAGTCAGGATTGTAAGAAATGAATACGGCGGGCATCGGTGACATACCTGCAAAGGTATAGAACTAATGAGGTCTTTAGAATGAAATAAATCAGGAAACCATGATCAATTCATTGGTCAGTATTGTATCAAAATCTTGCACTAATAGGCCCTTCATCAGGATTCGGAGTTTCGTTACACCCGCTCCTCCACCTTATTCATCACCTTCGTCTGAACCTGGATCGACTCGTGATGTACCAGCCGTAAGAGGTCCCTGGTAAACCCTTCATCCAATCCCATGGCCTTACCAAGGGCAGCGCGTGTCTGCACGATCTCTTCCCACCGGTTGACCTGGAGAATGGTTACGTTATTCTCTTTTTTATACTGTCCTATTTTCTCAGAAATCTTCATGCGGTTGGCCATCTTCTGCATGATCTCATCATCGATCTGATCGATTTGCTCGCGCAGCAAGACGAGCGTATCCTTAAATGTTTTGTTGTCTGATGAAACCGCGCGAACCACAAGGCTATCAATGATCTTGGCCAGGACAGCAGGCGTCACTTGTTGTTTGGCATCGCTCCAGGCCGCATCCGGGTTCAGGTGACTTTCAATCATCAACCCTGCCATATCCAGGTCGAGGGCCTTCTGGGCAATCAAGGCAATGAGATCTCGATTGCCGGCTATATGGCTTGGATCACAAATCATTTCGATGCCCGGCACCCGAGTCTTCAACTCGATGGCAAGGTCCCACATGGGCGCATTGCGGAAAGGTCCTTTTTCAAAAGAAGAGAACCCTCGGTGTATCGCAGACATCTTCTTAATTCCGGCACGGTTCAATCGTTCCAGGGCTCCTATCCAAAGTTCGATGTCAGGATTCACGGGGTTCTTCACCATGACTGGAATATCCACGCCTCGAAGGGCATCGGCAATCTCTTGTACCGAAAATGGATTTACTGTGGTGCGCGCGCCTACCCAGAGGATGTCTACTCCTGCTTTGAGGCATGCTTCAACATGAGCAGCGGTAGCAACCTCGGTGGTGATGGGCAAACCTGTTTCCTGCTTGGCCATCACTAGCCACTTCAGGCCCTCTGCTCCTGCCCCTTCGAATTGTCCGGGCCGAGTGCGAGGCTTCCAGATTCCGGCGCGCAACGCGTGCACTTTTTTGGTAGCGGCCAGTTGCTGCGCCGTGGTGATCATCTGACTTTCGGTCTCTGCACTGCAAGGACCGCTGATGATAAGTGGCTTGGTGATTTTAAGTGCCGACGTAATTGATTCAAATTGCATATCCTTTTTCATGAGAGGTTGTCTGATTACTTATTAATTGAAAGTGGGTACAGGTTAAATCATTTCCATCTGATTCCCGCAGATTGAGCCCACGCTGATTTACGCAGGACTGATCAGCGAAAATCAGCGGAAAATAATGTCCTTTGTTAATAACATCGTTACAGTTCATCCTTATTCTTTGCCAGCAATTTGTTTTCAATCACATCCTTGTCAGATGCTGGTACCATTCCGTCGAGGACCTTGCGAATCTTGTTCGCTTCTTTTAAAACACGGTAAAGCTCCTTTGTGTTTCGTTTCATCAGCTGATAATGAAAGCGCTGAAGGTGCATGATGTATTCGGCCAATGCCTGACCAAGGTACTCAGCATTCTGTTCAAAGATCGGAGCCCACATATCGGGAGAGCTTTTCGCCAGCCGCACGGTGGAGGCGAGCCCACTTCCCGCAAGGTTGAAGATATTCTTTTCGTCTTTCTCAATATCCAATACCGTCTGTCCTAGCAAAAATGAGCTAACGTGCGACAAATGAGATACATACGCTACATGCTTGTCATGTTCCTCGGCTTCCATGAAAATAGTCTTCATTCCCAACGCCATAAAAATCTTTCCGGCCACGGCAAGCGATTCTTTAGAAGATTTTTCACGCTCACATATAATATTGGTCTTGTCAAGAAATAAGCCATGGAAGGCTGCCTCCGGCCCTGAGTTCTCTGTGCCCGCAATGGGGTGTGATGCCACAAACTGTTGTCGATTGGGGTGATTGCTCACGGACCGGCAGATCAATGATTTTGTGGAGCCAGTATCAATCACCACAGCACCCTTTTTTACCACATCCAACACCTGAGGCAATAGAGCGCTCGTCGCATTGACGGGGATCGCCAGAATAACAACATCGGACTCTGACAAAGCTATATCCTCCAGTTCAATTTTATCCACCAGTCCAAGCTCAATCGCTTTCTGTCCATGTTCTGGATTGAGGTCAACACCCACGATTTGGTCCACCACTCCTGCCTTTCGCAAGTCGAGGCCTATACAACCGCCGATCAATCCAAGCCCTACGATGGTTACTTTCATACTGCTGCTCTTTACTTACTACTAAATCCTTGTAAATTCTTCCTATACTTTTGAATTCGCACCAACGCTTCGCCCATTTTCTCAACCGACGCACATAGTGAAATGCGAACATATAGTCTGCCAGCCTCCCCAAATATAAAACCCGGTGTGATAAACACGTGTGTGCCGTACAGTATCTCGTCGATCCATTTTTCCACATCCTCCACCTGTTGAGGTGCCTTCGCCCACACAAACAATCCAGACTGTTTTTTGGAATAGCTACATCCCAATTCATCAAGAAGCTGCCTGGCAACTACACGCCGACCCTGATACACAGTGTTCAATTCCTCCACCCAATGGCGATCGCTTTTCAACGCCTCCACGGCGGCATGCTGCAGTCCAAGAAACATACCGGAGTCCATATTACTTTTCACGCGGAGCACAGCCTCCACATATTCTTTCCTTCCTGCCACCCAACCAATTCGCCAACCGGCCATATTGTGGGATTTGCTCAATGAGTTCAATTCCAAGGCTACTTCCTCAGCACCCTCGATCGATAAGATACTGAGCGGCGCATCATTCAAAATCAAACTATAGGGGTTATCGTTCACAATCAAAAACTGATTTTCTCTCGCAAGGTCTACAAGGTCTTTCAACTCCTGGCGTGAGGCTACACGGCCTGTGGGCATATGAGGAAAATTTACCCACATGATTTTCACTTTTGAAAGGTTCTGTTGACGAAGGGCAGCTATATCCACACCCCAGTCGAGAGACTCTTTCAATTCATACGTTCTTATTCTCGCGCCAACCAATGAAGCCACCGAAGCATAGGTGGGGTATCCCGGATCAGGAATCAATACTTCATCCCCTTCATTTACAAATGCCATGGCGATGTGCATGATACCTTCTTTTGATCCCATCAGCGGGAGAATCATAGATTCCGGGTCTAATGAAACGTCATATTCTCTTTGATAAAAACCTGCAATGGCAAGACGCAACAGCGGAATCCCTTTGTAATTCTGATATCCGTGGTTGGACGGATTTTGAGCAGATTGAACAAGAGCGGCCACAGTCACCGTAGAGGGTGCCAGGTCAGGACTACCTATTCCGAGGTTTATGACGGGTAGTTCCGGTGTGTCCACAGAGCGGACTTCCGCCAGCTTTTTACTGAAGTAGTATTCCTGAACGTTGGCTATTCGGCTGGCAGTTTCAATCATAAGTGAATCCTTCTTAAAGTCTTGTCAAAATCTTCTTTCAGCTTTCTTATACTCCCCCATCACATTCAGGTTCCGGGTCTGACGTAGCACCTGCTTCATGGCGAAGTCATAGCTCTTTCTGCGTTTCCACTCTACGTCTACATGAATAGAGTACTCGCGTGGTTTTCCGAGAATGGGAATTGACTGAATCTTAATTTTTTCTTCTTTTTCATCTTCAATTCGTCCACTTGTACTCTACGGGTGGCAGCAAAAAAAAATCCCGGATTTTCCGGGACTTCTGAGTTTCTTTTGTTTATCTGTCTATGATCAACAAAGCGCCACTCCGTCAGTCCCGCGGGATTGATAGAAGTAGAACCAAAAATAAAAACGCTCGTTTGTCATGGTGTCGTTCGCCGTAGCGAAGAACGAGGAAAATACTTGTTTGCGCAACAACTCCATAAAAGAATTATAAAAAAGGCACCAGCTAATTGCTGTTAGTAGGTCCAGTTGGGTGACACGCGTGAAAAAAGTAACTTTGTTTAAAACCAGTGCACTATGAAAAAGCTATTAATAGCCAGCTCACTTCTCATTCTCGTCTCCTGCGGCAAGACCAGTGACCATGGCGACCATGACCGGGCGGGGGACTCTGATAACGGTGACAGCCCGAACCAGGCCTTGTATGATCAGGTAATGGATATCCATGATGAGGTAATGCCAAAGAGCGAGGACCTCTACAAGTTAAAGAAGGCCCTTCAGGATAAGATAGCCAATACTCCCGGCATGTTGGAGGATCAGAGGAAAGAACTAGAGCGAATGATTTCAAACCTTGACTCCACCAGCAGCGCTATGATGGACTGGATGCATAATTTCAACCCGCTACCCGACTCCACCGATCAGGAAGCCGCCCGCGAATACTTGGAAAATGAAATGGAGCGCATCAAGAAAGTAAGAGAACGGACGAATGAGGCCCTGGAGAAAGCAAAATCCATGATTGAAAAAAAGTAATATCCAATTCAGGACTACGCAGCCAGTCGTTGTACCTGTCGTTTGGCAGCACGCTGATGCGGCAGACTAATGCTTGTACCAGATTTACCAGCTCTTTTTCTTTTGGCCTTCTCCAACCGATGGTTATATCGAATAACCTGCCAATATTCACCGCCATAACCCACAAATATCTCTGATCCGGCCGGAATATCGCTGATCGTCTGTATGAAGCAGCGCTTGCCTTCGGTGACATATTCAGAATTATTTCGGATGCCTCCCATGCGGACGATCCCCTTGGCGTCGTTGGCATAGTGGGCAAAGCCTCTGTGCTTCCAGGCATCAATGACGTGGTTGCGGGTAAAGTAAAATACATAGCCATTGCGGTCGTCCGGCATCTTCTCCACTTCTTTCCACGTGAGTATTTCACCCTTATACTCTACAATACGAGTTCCTTTACGAATAAAGACTTTGGTGAACAAACCCTTGCCTGCCCCGGGCAGCATGGATGGTTTATTGTAAAGGTGCTTCTCTAGTAGTGCCATGCTTTTGAAATCGGGGCGCAAGGTAACCCGATCAAAAGTAGCAGCCAAGAATTTTTTTCGTTAGCGTTGAGATCCCAGGGCAATATTCTGAATTAGCATAGAGCCCTCCTGACAGCACTCCGTAAGGCTAGCGCGGGCCCCGATCGCATATTTATTTTATTTTGAAAGCATGAAGAGGTAAGGTAATTTTTTTGCAGCTACTTTTGGATTTCCTTTATTGGATCAAGCGGGCAAATGCCGAGGTAGCTCAGGGGTAGAGCAGCTGATTCGCCGCGCCTGCCACAGCCGAAATAAAAGCCGAAGTAGCTCAGCTGGTAGAGCAACGGTTTCGTAAACCGTAGGTCAGGGGTTCAAGTCCCCTCTTCGGCTCAGTTTGGCGGGCAGGTAATCAGCAGGTCGTGAGTTCAAATCTCATTCTCGGCTCAAACAACGAGTGTAATTCTAAGGATGGTCGTGCCTGTCCGATGCAGACCCAAAGAGGCGTGCAGGAGGAAGTTCAAACCTGCCTGCCGGCAGGCAGGTCTCATTTTCGGCTCACAAGAGTTCAGAGGTATTCTGTAAAAAATCTTGCGTATGAAATGGATCACCCGCGAACGCCCCAAGATAGATCGCATCGCCTGCCCCTGGCTTATCAAACGCTTCATTGATAAAGAGGCTGAAATAATTTTTGTGCCCTTTGACAGGGTCAAATCAAAGGCTATGGAATCAGGAGCAACTCCGTTCGACATACCAGACATTGAGTTTACTCATTACGGTGAAGAGTGTACATTTGATTATTTCATAAAAAAATACAAAATAAAAGACCCGGCACTCAAAACCATATCGATTATCGTCAGGGGTGCCGATACGGATCGGCATGATATCGCCAGCCAAGCTTCGGGATTGTGGGCGATCTCCGCCGGCCTTTCATTCAACTACACGGACGATCATGAATTGCTCGAAAAAGGCATGATGATCTATGATGCTCTGTACTCCTGGGCGAAGAACTTGCAAAAAGAAAAACATACGCAGAACCCCATCGATCACCTGTTGATTGATGTCTATCAAAAATTTCTGAGGGAAAAATCCGGATCCGGGAAAATTCCATCCTGGGCGAAAGAGCTTAAGGAAATTATCCAGGACCAGCTCGACACCAACCTCAGCCTGAATCTGAAAGAGATCTCCCACAACCTGAACGTTCATCCCGCTTACCTTTCACGAAAATTTTCAAAATATTTCAATGACCTGACCTTTGGTGAATATATCAGGAAGCTGAGGATTGAAAAGGCGATCGGGCTGCTGAACATGTCAACGTACTCCCTTTCTGAAATTGCCTACCTGACCGGTTTCTCCGACCAAAGTCATTTTACCAGGATTTTCAAAAAATATACCGGTCAAAATCCATCGGCGTACAAGAAAAGCCTGCCAAAAGGTAAGGCGGATACAAAAGGTAAATAGCGTTCTATTTTCAGGAATAGGTAATCTCTAGTCTTGTATGATATTCTTATTGTCCAATTGAAGGCGAGTTCCTGACTAAAGAAATGAAATTCTTTCCCGCTGATCACGCAGATGTACGCTGAAAACCCTCTGCGTAAATCTGCGTGATCTGCGGGCAGAATAGCGCCTTGAATCATTTAATAAAAACTAAGATCAAAAAGACTCCGATGGATACCAGTACCCTACTCCTCACTAGAAATCAGGTCTCAGAACTTTTAAAAATAGAAGAATGCATGACGGCTGTTGAGGAATCTTTCAGGTTACAAGCCGAGGGAAGAGTCTTACCGCCGAAAATACTTGGCATCCACGTGCAAGGTGGCGGCTTTCACATCAAGGCGGGCGTCATGAATCTCGGACAGAATTATTTTGTGGCCAAGACCAACGCCAACTTTCCGAACAACATGATCAACCACGGACTCCCAACCATACAAGGGGTTATTGTAGTTTGTGATGCAAACAACGGGCGGGTACTGGCCCTCATGGATTCCATGGAGATAACTATTATTCGCACGGGTGCCGCAACGGGCGTCGCCGCAAAATACCTGGCCAGGCAGGACGCAAAAATTGCAACCATCTGCGGGTGTGGAAACCAGGGAAGAATCTCTCTCAAAGCACTATTGACGGTACGTAAGCTGGAGAAGGTTTATGCATACGACATTGACCCAACCCGGAAACAGTTGTTCTCGAAGGAACTTGCCAAGGAGTTACTTGTTTCCATTGAACCTGTTGATGATTTAGGAGCCTCAGTAAAGCTAAGCGACATCTGCATCACCTGCACGACTTCCAAAACACCCTTTCTGAATAAGGAAGATGTGAAGCCGGGAACTTTCATTGCAGCTGTTGGCGCTGATAGCGAAGGCAAGCAAGAGTTGCATCCTTCGCTACTGGCCTCCGGAAAAGTAGTCGTAGATCTCCTGGAGCAGAGTGCAAGTATCGGCGAGCTTCATCATGCATTGGAAAAAGGAGTGATGACCCGTGCGGACGTTTATGCTGAACTGGGCGAAATCATCGCTGGCCACAAAGCAGGGCGCACGTCCGATGAAGAGATCATCGTGTTCGATAGCACAGGAACAGCTTTACAGGACGTAGCTGCTTCAGCCATAGTGTATGAAAAGGCCGTCGCTGCCTGGATTGGAACGAAATTGAATTTCGCAGATTAAACAAATTGGTTCAAACAGATTTAAAATTATGAAATGGATAACCAGCGAACGCCCCAAGATTGATCGGATAGCTTGTCCCTGGCTCATCATGAACTTTGTGGATGCTCAGGCTG
>JAYWDR010000324.1:0-13134 GCA_043779735.1 Cyclobacteriaceae bacterium
GTCCTGCCCTATACCAATACATTTTTTGTGGGGTTGATCCTCATTGTGATGGGCACAGGACTTCTAAAGCCGAATATCAGCAGTATGGTAGGTGAGCTATATTCTACGGATGAACAAGCCAAACGCGATGCGGGGTTTTCCATCTTCTATATGGGTATCAATATTGGGGCATTTATATCACCCTTTATTACCGGGTACCTTGGTGAAAGGGTCAATTGGCATTATGGTTTTGCCGTGGCAGGTATTGGCATGATCATAGGGCTGGTCCAATATAAGCTCAATGAAAATTATCTGGGGACAGTAGGCCTCGAACCGAATAAGCTGCCTGATCCAGTTCAACAACAAATCCGTGAGCGAAGTATCAAGATGGGTTTGCTCTTGGTCCTTGGTGCACTTGTTGTTTTGGTTGCCCTGGTGATGACGGGGACCTTTGTGATCAACCCCGTTGCTTTTGCAAAAGCCTCGACCTACCTGATTGCGGGAAGCGCAGTTTTATTTTTCTCCTACGTCTTCCTTTTTGAGAAACTGGACAGGATCGAAAAAATGAAAATTGGAACTATCGCAGTTTTCTTCATCGCCTCATGTATGTTTTACGGAGGCTATGAACAACAAGGTTCTACATTGAATTTGTTTGCAGACAGGTATACAAACATGTTCCTTGGTTCATTCGAAATGCCAGCGAGCTGGATGCAGGCCGTACCCGCCGTGTGTGTAGTCATATTCGCACCCTTGTTTGCGTGGCTTTGGGTATGGCTTTCAAAACGTAAGATGAATCCATCCACCCCGGTGAAACTTTCGGCCGGCCTTATTTTTATGGGCTTGGGTTATTTGGTGATGATAGGGGCTTCGCACATCGTTATTGGAGGTAATAAAGCATTGCCAACCTGGCTGATCGCTACCTATGCCCTTCATACGTTTGGAGAAATATGTTTGTACCCGGTAGGTCTTAGCGCGGTAACGAAGCTTTCGCCGAAGCGTTTGGTGGGTCAGATGATGGGAATCTGGTTTATGTCATTGGCATTGGGCAACCTGGTAGCAGGATTGTTTGCCGGAGAATTTGATGCCAATGCCATCACGGACAATCCTCAGTTGCTGGTGGACCTTTTCTGGGTGGTTGTAAAAGTAATGGTTGTTTCAGGTATCATTGTTTTGTTCATCAGCAAACCTATTCGCAAGTGGATGGGTGATATACGATAAAATTATTCCCCTATGGATAAGTTCAAACCCTTTGTAGCTCCTGAGCAGAACATGGCCGAGTTCACAGTAAAGTCTATTCTGCTTGGCGCTTTTTTTGGTGTTGTCTTTGGATCGTCCACCGTGTACCTCGCGCTGCGAGCAGGCCTGACGGTCACAGCATCGATCCCAATTGCCGTCATTGCCATCACACTGGGCCGGAAGATTTTTAAAACGACAATTCTGGAGAATAACATTATTCAAACTACCGGCTCTGCCGGAGAATCGATCGCAGCAGGTGTGGCATTTACTTTACCAGGATTCTTGTTTTTGTCGGCAGGTGACAACGGACTAAGTGTGGGAACGGCCTATTTCAACTATGTCACAATTCTCGTACTGGCGGCCTTCGGGGGCATGTTAGGTACCATGATGATGATTCCGCTGAGGCGATCACTTATTGTCAATGAGCATGAAAATCTTCCGTACCCTGAAGGAACTGCATGTGCTTCGGTTTTGCAGGCAGGAGAAAAAGGCGGGGTATTTGCCCGTACGGCTTTTGCGGGAATGGGTGTCGCTTTTGTGTATGCACTGATGCAGAAGATCGTACACGTTATTGCAGAGGTACCTTCGTTTGTTACGAAACAGACAAACAAGTTCTGGCCATCCGCCACCATCTTTGGAGAGATTACACCGGAATATCTTGGCGTCGGATATATTATCGGACCCAAAATCTCTGGAGTCCTGGTGGCTGGCTCTGTTCTCGCCTGGTGGGCGATGATTCCACTACTAGCAACATTGGTAAGTCCGGAGCTTATCGCCACCCAATTGACGAAACTTGGGTATCTGGTTGACCTGTCCACCGCAGGTGGAAGGGGTGGATGGGACCCCGGGACAAAAACATTTGCCAACCCGGCAACTGCAATTTATTTCGCATATATCCGGCAAATTGGGGCTGGGGCGGTGGCTGCCGGTGGCTTTATTACTCTTATGAAAACGCTGCCAACCATCGTTGGCTCTTTTCGTGACAGTGTGGCCTCCTTGAAGGAAAAAGGTGAAACAAGCATTCTTCGAACAGAAAGAGATTTGTCGTTTCGGGTAGTGATCATTGGTAGTCTGGCCTTGGTAGCAGCGGTGGTCGTACTCCCTTTCATTCCCGGGGACGGTTTTATTCAGAAACTCTTCATCGGAGTCCTTATTGTTGTGTTTGGTTTCTTCTTTGTGACTGTGGCAAGTAGAATTGTGGGGCTGGTGGGCACTAGCAATAGTCCCGTCTCAGGTATGACGATTGCCACACTCATGGGCACTTGTCTCATTTTTACTTCCTTGGGATGGACAGGAAAATTTTATGAACCGCTGGCGCTGGTGGTAGGGGGCATGATATGTATTGCTGCAGCAAATGCAGGGGGCACTTCGCAAGATCTAAAGACCGGTTTCTTGATTGGCGCTACACCCAGGTATCAACAGATTTCTCTCTTTATTGGTGCGATAGTTTCTTCTATCGCCATAGGGTTGATTGTACAAGTGCTAGATACCCCAACACCCGAAATGTTAGCGCAGGGAGTAAAGCATGCCATCGGGACTGAACGTTTTCCTGCACCGCAGGCAACCCTCATGGCCACTCTTACACGTGGGATACTTTCATTTAATCTCGATTGGCAGTACATCATGGTTGGTATTTTTATAGCCGTAACATTGGAGCTATGTAATATCAAAGCACTGGCGTTTGCAATTGGCCTTTACCTTCCCTTGTCTACCACACTTCCTATTTTTATAGGTGGAGCTGTGAAGGGATTTGTTGACTGGAGGAAAGGCCCAAAGAACAAAGGGGAAGATGGTGAACTGAGCCGTGGAAATTTATTTGCTACCGGGTTAGTGGCCGGTGGAGCCATCACAGGCGTAATTGTTGCTGTGCTTAATGTTTTCTTCTCGGATGCGATGGACAAAATCAATGCCGAACATTGGCTCACATCGGCCCTTGGTCAAGGTGGGTATTTTATACTTGGAACCCTGTTCTTTACTACTATGCTGCTGCTGCTTTATCGAAGTGCCAGAAAGGAATGATGTTAGGCTACGTAAGCCATGTCTTAAGAAATTGAAGTGTTTTGGTTTCCTCTTCGCTAACTCGGCCATTTGCGTTGATTATATCATATAACGCCTGGTGAATCTTACTTTTCGTGTTTGAAGCTAGCTGAGAGAATTTTGCCAAACTGTTTTTTAGCAAATCCTCCGAGTTCACATATCCTAACGCGCTGTATTCCTTTTCCATTTCTGTCAGGCTTTCATTCAGGTCTGATTTTCCTGGGAATATTTCCGCCATTTTTTCCAATATGGTGTCTCGCTCATTCGGATGCAAGGAGCCATCAACACGGCCCAAGTGAAGAAATAGGAATAAGGTAAAATCTTCTATTTGTTCGAGATTCATCATGCCTCCTAATACTGCTAAGGTAAATAATTCTTACTGGTAAATTTTGTATTATGATGATTGACGTCTGTGGTTTTTAATAGCTTCAGTAAAAATGAAGCCCCGATTTTTGGTCGGGGCTTCATACTATTCCGATAGATCGGTTCCTTACATCATCCCGCCCATTCCTCCGCCACCTGGCATGGAAGGGGCTTCTTTTTCTTCAGCAATTTCAGAAACGACTGCCTCGGTTGTAAGAAGCAATCCTGCAATAGAAGCTGCATTTTCCAGCGCTAATCGGGCTACTTTCGTAGGGTCGATGATACCTGCTGCAAAGAAGTCTTCGTATTTGTTATCACTTGCGTTATAACCGAAGTCTTTCTTGCCATCGCGAACCTTGTTAACAACAACGGAGCCTTCCTGACCTGCATTCTCAGCAATTGTTCTAAGCGGTGACTCAAGGGCTAGTCTGATGATGTTCACCCCAGTTGCCTGGTCATCATTATCTCCTACCAAGGTCTTCAGGGCTTCGATCGCGCGAATGTAGGCTACACCGCCTCCAGGGATAATACCTTCCTGAACAGCGGCACGCGTTGCATGCAATGCATCGTCCACACGGTCTTTCTTCTCTTTCATTTCAACTTCCGTGGCTGCTCCGATATAAAGAATTGCAACACCACCCGCCAGTTTGGCAAGGCGCTCCTGCAATTTTTCACGGTCGTAATCAGATGTGGTAGATTCGATCTGTGCCTTGATTTGATTCAGGCGGGAATTGATTTCAGATTTTTTACCAGCCCCATTTACGATGATAGTATTGTCTTTATCAATGTTGATTTTCTCAGCACGGCCGAGTGAATCCAACTTTGCGTCTTCCAGTTTCATACCAATCTCTTCAGAGATCAGTTTACCACCCGTTAGAACAGCGATATCTTCGAGCATTGCTTTTCTCCGGTCGCCAAAGCCAGGGGCTTTCACAGCGGCCACACGGAGAGCACCACGGATCTTGTTTACTACCAGGGTAGCCAGCGCTTCGCCTTCTATTTCCTCAGCGATAATCAACAGCGGTTTGCCGGTTTGTGCAGTGGCTTCAAGGATAGGTAGAAGTTCCTTCATAGAAGAAATCTTCTTGTCGTAGATAAGAATGTAAGGACTTTCCAGGTCGACTTCCATTTTCTCTGTGTTGGTCACAAAGTAAGGGGAGAGATACCCACGATCAAACTGCATTCCTTCCACAATCTTTACTTCAGTCTCTGTTCCTTTTGCTTCTTCCACGGTGATCACACCGTCTTTACCGACTTTCTCCATAGCGGTGGCAATCATCTTGCCGATTTCCACGTCGTTATTTGAAGAAATGGTAGCGACCTGAGTAATCTCTTTGGATCCTTTAATTTCCTTTGATTGCTTCTTGAGACTTTGAACAACGGCATCAACTGCCTTCTCAATGCCGCGCTTGAGGTCCATTGGGTTTGCACCCGCAGCTACGTTCTTAATTCCGTGAGCATAGATGGATTGAGCCAATACGGTAGCTGTTGTAGTACCGTCACCGGCAGCATCGGCTGTCTTGGAGGCCACTTCCTTCACGAGTTGTGCGCCCATGTTTTCAATCGGGTCCTTCAACTCAATTTCCTTTGCAACGGAGACACCATCTTTGGTAACCATGGGTGCGCCAAATTTCTTGTCGATAATAACATTCCTGCCTTTAGGACCGAGTGTTACTTTGACTGCATTGGCCAACTTATCCACGCCCCTCTTGATTCTATCGCGAGCAGTGGTATCGAATGTAATTTCTTTTGCCATAAATTATTGTATATTTTGTTGTTTAATTAAATAGTTCCGAAGATGTCGGAATTGCGCATAATGAGATAATCTTTACCATCGATGGTAATCTCAGTTCCAGCGTACTTACCGTATAGGATATGTTCACCTACTTTCACGGTAACAGGTTTGTCTTTGACACCGTCACCTACCGCGAGTACTTTCCCTTTTTGTGGTTTTTCTTTGGCATTGTCCGGAATGATAATGCCGGAGGCCGTCTTTTCTTCGGCCGCTGCAGGTTCTACCAGCACACGGTCTTCATTAGGTTTGAAATTGATTTTAGCCATATGGATTTAGAGTTTAATTATTAGATAATCTGTTCCGCGTATGTCGATTTTCATGCCAAAAGGGCATCTATGACAATTCTAGTCAGTTTTTGCCCAAAGATAGCTCCTAAGGGTGCCAACTTTACCTGCAATGTCAGGTCACATTGGAAAAAATGGCAGAATAAACAGAAACAGCACTTTTTCGTAGTATTAGATAATTAGCATGATTAGATTTTAATTACATCGATTATGGACGGTCTTAAAGATAATTGGCTTACTGAAGGACTCATTGACTTTGAATATAAGAAGTATATGCTTCTGGCGTATCTAAAAAATGTACAGGAATCCTTCAACAGGGTAGAGTTGTTTCCCCATTTGTCAGACTTGGTATTTCATTACCGAAATCTTGTAGCATTGAAAGAAAATAAGGCCCTTATTTTCGAGTCATTTCCCAAAGAACTATCACTTGAGAATCTGAAGATGCTGGAACTCAGCTACAAGAAGATGGTTGAAGACGATGTTGTCATGAAGGAGATTGAATCAATTCTGGAGTTCGCAGAACCCCAATTCAAAGATTCCATGAATGAAGGTTCCTCTATTTATGAATTTGTTGAGTCAAAGTGTGAATTATCCCCTGTGGGGGTAGTGCCTATTTATGCGCATGAGGGTTATATGTTTATTACACAGCCTCCGGAAAATGAAACCAACGTGTATCGCTATCAGGTAACTGTTTATCAGAATAGTTCGGAGATGATGCGTGGTTTGGAGACCAGGCTTGTCTATACAACAAATTATACATTCACTAACACCTACGAGCAAATGAAACTGATGTTGATTCGTCAGTATTCAGATCTTCCTAATCCGGCTGCCTTTCTTGTGCTGTCAAGGATGAAATTTCCATACCTGCAAACGCTCGTTCCTGTAGCGAAGAGACTACTGGTGAAACACCTTTCGCAAGCCTGAGAGAGTCTCTACTTCGCAGGAGTTGTTGTTGCGGCAGAATCAGTTTTCTTAAGACTGGGGACTGGAAGATCTTGCTGCTCTTTAGCGCGCTCCAAGAGATCATCTGATGAAGCAGCTGCTGTAGGAATTGAAAGGTGGGTTCCTAGAGTGAATACCATCATGGCAATGGCAAGGCCCCAGGTAAGTTTTTCAAGCAAATCGCCGGTTTTTTTCACGCCAATCAGGTTGCTCGCACTGCTTCCGCCAAACTGGCTTGACAATCCTCCTCCTTTAGAGTTTTGTGCCAATACTACCAATACCAATAGAACAGCCGCGAAAAGCGTAAGGCCAATGTATAAAGTGTACATATGTTAATTTTTCAAGTCTTCAATTTGAGCGGCAAAGTAAGCCTTTTTCTGGGGAAACTTCCAAATCAACTTTTTGAGGACTTCTATGGCTTTGTCTTTCTTACCCTGTTTTAGGAGAAGATCAACCAAAGTTTCGGAGACAATATTGTCGCTAAAAATACTGGATTCCTCAGAAAGGTCAGCGGCTGGTTCTGCAGGTTTAATTTTTGGAAGAATAGGTTTGGTCCGAATAAACTGATCGATGATTTCGTTCTGCTCTTTTTGCTTAGGATTCTCTACACGGATTTTCTTCTTTGTTAATTTAATCTCTGCGAGCAGCGGATCTGTTTCCTTTAATTGTTTGGGCTTCCCAATGGCCACAGACTCTCGATGGTTCGCCTTTTGAAATTCCTCAAGGCTCACCTCAAAGTCATGCTTGAGTTTCTGCAATTTCTCGAGTTCATGATAGAGGTCTTCCCGGAGGGCGTCGCCTGACAGTTCATTGGATTCAAGCAAAGACGATGATTGAGAAGGTGATGACAACACTTCCTGAAACTCCTGTGCCACTTGAACTTCAGACTTTGGTGAATCAATCACCACCGATGCTTCCACTCTTTCAACACGAGGGCTGTTCATTACCCATTTGAGAACACTCCTGTCCGTAGAATATACCGCACTTTGATTGAGCAACTCTGCCATGTCGGCGTGATGAAGGTCCTGGGCCGCTCTTGTTTGAAGAAGACGAATAATCTGGCTGTAGGGAAACTGAACAGAAAGATTGGCTAGTTGACTGTATTCTGCCTCCGTGAGGTTGGTAAAGTTTTTTATCAGCTTGTGGAAGCTCAAAGAATCCATGAAGTAATAGTTGGTTAGTAAAACTAATGGAAAATACCAGAGCGCACAAATGGCTGAAAACTACCAATTTGCAACCGTTGCATTGAAGATATCAATCAGGATCTGATCAAATATCTTTTTTTCAAGGTCTTCCTGAACAGTTGTAAAATTGAGGGTATTGTCAAAGTCACGATAAAAGCTAAACGACCGGTCCTTGAAGCTATTTTTTGGTTCCTTTCCATCATCATACGTAACCTTAACAGCGATAGTAAGCCGAGACAAAGCGGCCGTATTGGGATCGTTTGGGTTACCTGTTGAAACGGGGGCAATAGGATTCACACGATAGTCAGAAACCATACCTTCGATGTGAAGCTCACCGTTTTCGGCTATGGCGCGTAAGCTTGAGTTCTGTTGGTAATAGTCTTTTAGCCTGTTGGTGAATGTTTGGCCTATATTGGCAGGGGCCAGGTCTGTATTATTAAAAAACTGATCAATGGTGATGGTCTTCGCCGTGGTAGCAGCTCCGGACATGGAATAAACACCGCAGCGTTGGACGGTCAATACAAGCAACAGAATTGAAAGGAAAATATTAACCTTCAAGGTCGTATTCTTTGATTTTACGATACAGAGTCCTTTCAGATATTCCCAAATCCCGTGCCGCATATTTCCGGCGGTTGTTGTTCTTGCGCAATGCGCGCATTATCAATTCTTTTTCTTTCTTTTCTATCGAAAGTGAATCATCCTCTGCCTCGTGACTTATGTCCTGGACTTCTTCATTGGCCGGAGTGGTAGGCACTCCATTGCTATCAATATTCAGCGTGACCGGTTCTTGTGAAAGATTCCGTTCGTGCTGCACATCGACAAACAAACTTGGATTTTCCTTAATGATCTGTGCGGCGCTTGATGGATTGGTACTATTTTCTAGAACAATACGCTTAAGTTCATTCACGTCCTTGCGCATGTCAAACAAGACTTTGTAAAGAATTTCTCTTTCCGAAATATCTTGATGGAGACCATCTTTGTACAGAGTAGGAAGACTGGTCTGACGAGGAAGGTAACTTTGTAAATTCTCTGCTGTTATTTCTTTAACGTCCGTTGAAAGAACTGAAATTTGATCCACCAGATTCTTAAGTTGTCGGATGTTTCCAGGGAATCGATATTTGAGAAGGACTTCTTTGGCCTCCTCGGTCAGGGAGATAGGCTTTACCTTATAGCGCTCTGCAAAATCTGATGAGAATTTTCTAAATAACAATTCGATGTCTTTGCCACGTTCACGAAGGGGAGGAACAAAAATGGGAACACTATTCAGGCGGTAGTAAAGATCTTCACGAATTTTGCCATCCTCCACTTTGTTCATAAGGTTGACATTGGTTGCAGCAACCACACGAACGTCAGTCTTTAATACTTTGGAGGAACCCACCTTAATGAATTCACCATTCTCCAGGACGCGCAACAAACGGGCTTGCGTACCTAGAGGCATTTCGCCGATTTCGTCAAGAAAAATGGTCCCGCCGTTGGTCACTTCAAAATACCCTTTGCGTGCCTCGTGTGCTCCGGTAAACGAGCCCTTTTCATGCCCAAATAACTCAGAATCAATGGTTCCTTCAGGTATAGAACCACAGTTGATTGCAATGAATTGCCCATGTTTCCGTGGACTAAGTGAATGAATAATCTTTGAAAAGGATTCTTTACCACTTCCGCTCTCGCCGGTAATTAATACTGACATTTCTGTAGGCGCTACTTGCATTGCGACTCTTACCGCATTGTTGAGCATGGGGGCACTCCCAATGATCTCGAAGCGTTGCTTTACAGTTTGAATATCGCTGTCGGTAATCGCCATGGGCTTACACGATTTTCCCAAACAAAGTTGCTCCGGAGCAACGATCTATCAATACATTGACATAGTGTCCTTTTGTTTTATTTTCTTTTGGAAAAATAACAACTTTGTTAGCGGAGTTTCTGCCTTGAAGAAAATCATTGGACCTTTTGGAGTACCCTTCAACTAGTACGCTGAAAACATTGCCCACGTCAATTTGATTGCGCTCAAGAGAATGTTGATTTTGTTTTTTGATAATCTCTTCCAGCCTCTGTTTTTTCACTTTTTCTTCTATAGAATCATTATACTTCTTTTCGGCTAACGTACCAGGCCTTTCCGAATACATGAACATATATGCAAAGTCAAACTTTACGTAGTCCATGAGCGACAGAGTTTCCTGATGCTCTTCATCCGTCTCGGTGCAGAACCCAGCAATCATATCGGAGGAAATTCCGCAGGAGGGCCCAAGGACCTTGCGGATCCGGTTGATTTTTTCCAGATACCATTCCCGCGAATATCCACGGTTCATTATTTCTAAAATTCTTGAACTCCCGCTCTGGACAGGGAGATGAATATACTTGCAAATATTCTCGTAACGCGCCATCACGTGCAAGACCTCATCAGTAATATCCTTGGGATGCGACGTTGAAAATCTTATCCGCAGTTCAGGATGAATCGCGGCAACCTTTTCAATGAGTAGTGAAAAGTGTATTACCCCAGTAGCATCTTTTTTTTCCAGCCGGGCCTTATTATTTTCTTCTAAGCTCCATTTGTAAGAATCAACATTCTGTCCAAGCAGGGTTATTTCGCGGTATCCCCTCTGGAACAACTCGGTTGCCTCGGCCACAATTGATTCAGGATCTCTGCTGCGCTCACGACCCCGGGTAAAGGGCACCACGCAGAAGGAACACATATTATCACAGCCCCGCATGATGGAGATGAATGCGGACACACCATTTGAGTTGAGCCTAATCGGGCTGATATCAGCGTAAGTCTCTTCTCGGGACAAAAGAGTATTGACTGCTCTGGCACCATCATCAACCTGAGATATGAGATTCGGTAAATTACGGTATGAATCAGGTCCTGCTACCAGATCAACAATCTTCTCTTCTTCCAGAAGCTTAGTCTTTAACCGCTCCGCCATGCAGCCCAAAACGCCCACCAACAAGTCTGGCTTATGCTTTTTTAGGCCATTGATGTGGTTAAGCCGGTTGCGGACGGTTTGTTCAGCCTTCTCCCGAATAGAGCAAGTATTTATGAACACTACATCAGCTTCAGTAATTTCAGACGTTGATTCAAAACCTTCCTTCTGCATAATAGAGGCTACAATCTCGCTGTCTGAAAAATTCATCTGACAGCCATAACTCTCGATATACAGCTTCCTGCCTTTACCAGTGTGAGTGCTACCCGACATGATTGTAGGGTCAATTGCTTCCGTAGCCGGCAAGTCCAAATCCATGATCAATTCCATCTTTTACTCTTTTGAGGAGACAAATTTAAGATATTTAACACAATCGTGACATCTTGTCAGTTAGTAATTTGATCTTAGCAATGGTAGTTTTGGGCCTCAAATACCACCGCCATGGCCATCATCAAAGCTCTCCGTGGGCACACTCCACAATTCGGTAAAGATTGCTTTCTGGCAGACAATGCCGTAGTAGTAGGGGAAGTCAGTATGGGTGATAACTGTACGGTCTGGTTTAATGCCATTGTTCGCGGAGATGTACATTCAATTACCATTGGTAACAATACTAATATTCAGGATGGTGCAGTGATACATGCAACCTATCAAAAAGCCAAAACGGTCATTGGAAACAACGTGTCGATAGCACACAATGCAGTAGTTCATGGATGCACTCTGGAGGACAATGTCTTGATTGGTATGGGTGCGATTGTCATGGATGATGTGGTCGTTGGCAGCGGGTCAGTTGTTGGGGCAGGTTCCGTTGTGTTGCCTGGTACTGTCATAGATCCTGGGAGCATTTATGCTGGCGCTCCTGCAAGAAGGATAAAGGACACTGGCCCCGAAATGAAAGAAGTAATTGCCAGGACTGCCAGGAATTATCCGATGTATGCAGAATGGTATAACCAGTAATTCCTTATTCCAGTTATATTTGCGGCCCTAATGATTGAATTATGAAAAACTTATCCCTTGCCATTAATGCAATACTGTTTGTGGCCGTAGCTGCGCTTTATTACCTCCACTTCTCTGCTTCAATTCCACAGCGCACAGGAGAAGAAACGACTCCCACCAACCTTCAAATTGCTTATATAAAATCGGACACGGTCTTGAAATACTATGAGTATTTCAAGGTGAACAAAGATAAACTCGAAGGCAAAGGCAAAAGACTGGATCAGGACTTGAAGAATCGTGCCCAGAGCCTTCAAAATGAATTTGATTCTTATCAGCGCAATTCTAGCAACCTTACCATGGGTCAGGCCAGGGCTGTAGAGGAGGACTTAGGGAAGAAACGTCAAAATCTTCAGTTGTATCAGGAAAGCCTTTCTCAGGAAATGCAAATGGAGCAGAACAAGATGACTAAAGATCTTTACGATAGAGTTACACACTATCTGAAGCAGTACGGTAAAGACAAAGGGCTTCAGGTGGTGTTGAAGAATGATGCCTCAAGTGATTTGTTGTTTGGGGCTGAAAGCCTGGATATCAGCAATGATGTGATCATCGGATTAAATGAATTGTATAAAGCTGAGCAAGCTGTACCCACCGCGAAGAAGGACACCGCCACGGTGAAGAAGTAATTCTTCCATCAGCAAGACACGTTATGAACCGGCTCGTGACCGGTTTTTTTTTATTTGTCTTCCAAACCACGTAACTTTCTATCATGTTTCAATCCCTCCTTGGTTTTTTGAACGTGCGCCCAGAGGAGCGGCTGCAAGTCATTTTGATGCTAGGAGCGGGGTTCTTTATGGGCATTTTCTTCGCAACCTACACGGTTGTTGCGGAATCTCTTTTCCTAAGCACCCTGGGCAATGAATTGAACAAGGCATTTCTTGTGTCTGGCCTTCTGGGCATTGTCGCGACGGTACTGTTCTCTTTTGTGCAGGACAAAATCAAGTTTTCAAACCTTATTACATTTGCTATTCTCTTCATAGTAGCGATCACTGCCTTCTTTTATGTTGGCTACCATTACGGACCTGAAGATTACAAAAAGCCAATCATCTTTTTTATGTTTTGCATGACGGGCCCGATTATGGCAGTCCTGTTGCTAAGTTACTGGGGGATATTCGGAAGGCTCTTTAATTTTAAGCAGTCGAAAAGAATCATTGGCTGGATTGACACGGGTCAGTTGATTGCCGTTATCCTGGCTAATTTCCTTATTCCAATTACATCAAGTTTTTTTCCAGCTACTGATAATTATTTGATAGTCTGCTGTTTAAGCATAATGGTATCGGCAGTTCTCTTCATTATTATATCCGTAAAATTCCCGCTCATCAAGAACGACCCTAAAGAGTTTGATGCCTCCGTATTGAGGGAAACGCGTATGAGTAAGGTACTTACGGATCCTTACACAAAGCTTTTGT
>JAYWDR010000325.1:0-4816 GCA_043779735.1 Cyclobacteriaceae bacterium
GTTCAGCTACTAATATTTATGCAAACTGGTCCCAGGCCTATCGCCCTTTTGATTACTCAAGCCTAACTCCACTCGGCACAATCGCTTCTGTTGATCCAAAGCTAAAGGACTCTAATGGCTACAATGCGGATATCGGCTTTCGAGGTTCAGTAAAAGATTTCTTGAATTTTGATGTGGGCGGATTTTACCTGCAATACAATAACCGAGTAGGAATAATTGAAAAGACTGACGCGCTGGGAAACCAGTTTCCGTACCGAACTAATATTGCCAATAGTGTTCATAAAGGTCTTGAAACCTATGTTGAGTTCAGTCCAACAAAAGCATTTGCGGATACCAAAAAATGGAACTTGAGCTTTTTCAATTCATTTGCTGTCATCGATGCCCGATATGTTTCAGGCGAATTCTATGGAAAATATGTGGAGTATGCTCCCACAAGCATTACTCGCTTTGGCACAACCCTGGGCATCGGCAAACTTTCGACCACTTTCCTCTTGAGCAGAACCGCAAAGTCATTTGGCGATGCAAACAATTCAGAACGACCTTCAGTTGATGCAGTCGCTGGCCCGATACCGGCATATACAGTAATGGATTGGTCAACCACTTATTCCTTCAAAAATTTTAATCTTAAATTCGGCGCCAACAATTTCACAGATGAGCGATATTTTACCAAGCGCACTGATGAATATCCCGGACCAGGAATTATTCCGTCAATCGGCAGGAGTTTTTATTTCAGCGTGGGGGCAAGATTTTAGTTAAGTACCGTTGAGATTGCCAAAAACACTATGATGGAAGATAAACTCGTTATGATTCAGATTGCTAAAATTTTAGAGCATTTGGTAGTCCAATCTTGTCACATGGAAATGGATCCTTTTCTAAATTCAGTTTTTCCAATAATTGCATTAATAATGAACGGCATGCCCTTCTGTGCGGCCAGCCTCGCCTCCTCAAAGGCTGAGGCAAAATCATCTATAGTTTCAACTCTCTTTCCCTGCGCGCCAAATGCTGCGCCAATTGTTTCATAGTTCGAATAGGCCAGCCTTGTGGCGGTATCGTCTTTCAGGAGTTCAATCTGATCGCGGGCTATCTGGGACCAGCAGGCGTCGTTGCCGATAATGGAAATCACCGGGATACGGTGCCTCATGAAGGTATCATATTCCATTAGGCTGTAGCCTGCACTACCGTCACCATAGATGATGATGACTTCGGCGTCCGGAAAACAAAGTTTTGCGCCTAATGCAAAACCGGCTCCCACGCCCAGTGTTCCGAAGACGCCAGGATCGAGCCACGACAAAGGCTTACGCGGTTTCAAAGTATAAGATGATGTCGCTACAAAATCTCCACCGTCAGCGATGAGGATAGCATTGTCCTTCAAGGAAAGATCCAGCGTTCGGAAAAGATGGATGGGATTGATGCCTTGTGTTGGCTGTCCGGCCTGTTCTGCGATGGACTTTTCCCTTTCGCGATCGCGCTGAATCAAAGTCTCGTGCCACGAGGGCCAGGATTTATTAGGCGGTGCAACCGAGGCAAGGTCGATTAGGAAATCGGCGGGGTCACATTCCAGAGCCAGGCTTGGTTTGCGGTTTTGCGTAAGGTCTTTTCTACTGCGGTGAATGCCTATGGTGAAAGCATTTTTGTTCAAGTGTCTTCCGTAGTCCAGGCGAAAGTCACAAGGTACGCCGGCCAGGACAATCAAATCTGCCTCGCGCAATGCTTCCTTGCGATGGTGTCGCAATTGCTGCGGATGGTCTTTGCCCAGCGTTCCTCGCATCATGCCGGAGAGGTACACGGGAATGTTGAGCCTTTGCAGCGCCACCGCCAGGACTCCCGCTCGTTGTGGCTGCATCATGGCGCCGCTGCCCACGAGAATTACAGGCCTTGAGGCTTTGGCAAGTTGAACCAGAACAGACTGAACATCTGAAGCGGAGTGGTGCTTGTACTTAACGACTTGAGGAGTGACGCTGGTTGATATCGATTCTTTTCCTGCAAATAACTTCTTCAAATGACGGTCGACGTACCACTGCAATGCTTGGTCCTTAAGGCCTGAAGGTTTTTTGGAGTTTCCCTTGCCATACCATTCGCGGATCAGGCTCTCGTCGTACAGCAAGTCAATAGGGCATTCCACAAATACAGGTCCGGGCACACCTTCCTGTGCGATGCCAAAAGCTTTCACCAATGCGGGCACAATCTCACGGACATTTTTGATGGCCACAGCCCACTTTACATTCGGCTTCATCAGACTCATCTGATCAATGTCTTGCAAGGCGCCTCGTCCTTTTAATATAGTTGGTGCGCTGCCGCCCAGCAAGATGAGTGGTGACTGTGCCAGCATCGCATTGCGAACAGCGGTGATGGTGTTGGTGATACCCGGTCCGGCCGTGACAGCTGCCACGCCAGGCACACCTGTCAGTCGTGATACAGCATCTGCTGCGAAGACGGCATTGGCTTCATGGCGTGTGTCAATGACGCGGATCCCGCAGCACCCTGCGGCCACCAGGATAGGGGAGATGTGCCCGCCTACCAGCGTAAAGATGAATTTCACACCATGGTTGGCTACCACGCGGGCAATGATTTCACCACCGTTCATACCAATATCATTATCCTTTTAAAAAGGATAAGTTACCCAGTAGAATGGTGAAATGCTATGACAGGTTTTATCTGGAGCGATAAATAATTCGCCAAGCCCCGGACATTCAAATTTTAGTTATGACCGCCGGGTCCATGCACATGGCCATGGGCGATTTCATCGGTGGTGGCGGTGCGCACTTCTATTACCTCCACTTCGAAATTCAGTTCGACACCTGCCAGCTCATGGTTGGCATCTACGGTTATCTGGTCTAGTGCCACGTCCGTTACCCGCACGACTCCGCCATTGTCGGCTGGAAACTGCATCCCTTTTTCAACTTTTTCATTGCCAAAGGCAGAGCGAGGGAGTTTTTGAATCAATTTTTCATCACGCACACCGTATCCTTTTTCCGGTGCTATTTTCAGCGCCAGTTTAGTTCCTTTCTCCTGTCCTTCGAGGCCTTCTTCCATGCCTGGGATGAGGTTGCCCTCGCCGTGGAGGTAGTAGAGCGGCTCGTGGCCGATGCTGCTGTCCAGCACTTTGCCGGTGTTGTCCTTCAAACTATAATGGATCGCTGCCACGGTGTGTTTAGAGATTTTCATGCGTTTCGTTGTTAGCTTGAAGGTAGGAATTCAGTTTTGAAAAACCTTGTGAAAAAATTTCAAATTGTTGGTTATTGAACTAGCGATTTTGGTGTCGTGTTTACTAACACCAACAACGGCAAAATCTGGTTTTCACGATCAAGTTAGGTTTAGTTAAATTGGCTAAATGGCTTTATGAGGGTAATGGTTGTAGAAAAATCAAACTTTGACCATATTTGCGGCCTTTGCGCCGAAGCTTCAGCGTAGGCGGGCCTTCACAAGCCTAAGATGTCTTGGCTTTGGCGGGCACAGCGGAAATTGTAAACGAGAGGTTAGCTTAGTGAGAAATAACATATTGGCCAAAGTGGCGGAACTGGTAGACCCTCCTTCCGCGAAACGCTTCGGCGGGCAGGCGCGCAATAGAGTAGGAAAGTAAAGAGTGTTAAAAGCCAAAGTGGCGGAACTGGTAGACGCGCACGACTCAAAATCGTGTATCCTCGGATGTGCGGGTTCGATTCCCGCCTTTGGTACAAAGCCTTCAGGAAACTGAGGGCTTTTTTGTTTTGCTGAATCCGCTTTCCAGTCGATGCCGTAGTGCGTGGAAGCCTAAAAATCCTAATTTAAAGTGTCATTGCTACAATTAATAATTACATTAGGATATATTTTCCAATTGCCATGAAAAAGGTCCTGATTGCAACCTGTCTCGCATTGTTGGTCGCTTCCTTCTGTATCGGCCAGAATCTTAAGGCCTGCATAAAAATTGACATCGAGCGCGAGAAAGGGGAGATCAATAAGCTCCTCTACGGAAACTTCACTGAGCACCTCGGCCGCTGTATCTACGGCGGCATTTATGAACCGAAGTCACCACTCGCCAATGCCGATGGCTTTCGCAAAGACGTCATCGAGGCAACGAAAAATCTGGGCGTAAGTATCGTGCGCTGGCCTGGCGGGAATTTTGTCTCCAGCTACCACTGGCAGGACGGCATTGGTCCCAGGGATAGCCGACCCCGAAGAAAAGACCTGGCCTGGGGAAATGTTGAAACGAATGAAGTGGGTACGGATGAGTTTTTGAAATTCGCGGCCGCCGCCGGAATGGAACCTTACTTCTGTGTCAACATGGGAACAGGTTCGTTGGATGAAGCGCGTAACTGGGTGGAATACTGCAATGCCAAACAAGGCTTATACTATTCAGACCTGCGCGCCAAGAACGGCCACCCTGAACCTTACAAGGTAAAATACTGGGGCCTTGGCAACGAGATGGACGGTGAATGGCAGATTGGCCACAAGAATGCTGAAGACTACAGCAAATTCGCCCTGGAGGCTGCCAAGATGATGAAGTGGTCGGATGACAGCATCAAACTGATCGCATCAGGATCCAGCAACTATGTGCGTGACTGGGCAGAATGGGACAGAACAGTATTGAATTACCTGCATGAATACATCGATTACATTTCCCTTCACCATTATTCAGGCAACCGCGATGGTGACCACAATAAATTCATGGCCGTGACCACCCAGGTTGAGAATTCCATCAAAATCACGGAAGGCATCATCAATGAAGTCCGTAGTAAATACAAGATGAAGAAACCGATCTACATCGCCTTCGATGAATACAATGTATGGTACAGGGCAGGGAATGAGCAAAAGCTTGAGGAACACTACAACATGCAAG
>JAYWDR010000326.1:0-4805 GCA_043779735.1 Cyclobacteriaceae bacterium
GAGTGGAGAAGTTGAGTTCTGGCAAGTGGACCTACATGAGCCTGTGACAGAAAAACTCCAGAAGGAGTTTGAAGAGTTCATGCACTTGCTAAAGATGAATAAACTGCCTGTCCCTTGTTCTGTATTTCATGTGGCCAATGAACTTGGCCTCGACTTTGAGGACAGGATTAAGTTTGTCTCGTCACTTCCAGACAAGCGGGAAAGCTTTCTCTCGACCAGGTTAAAATTCCAACAACACCTGCTTACCGAGGCTGAAAAGTCTAAGGACGTATTTCATTTGAATTAGTTACCCCGTTTCCCTGGTTTATTTTTCTCCCCTTTTTAGGGTGTTCGCTTTCGAAAGTCTTCTGATCGAACGTGGGATTAACATTCATTTTAACTTTATTTAACAATACCTCTGCAACTTTTAAAGAAGCGGCATCGTCTCATATACAATTAAACTAAATTGTTGAGTGTATGAAAAAATTTAATTTACTTCTGGTGGGTGTGCTGATAAGTTCACTCACATTTGCATTCGGGCGGGACGAAAGTCCTTCGGGTACGGGTATGGCTGTTGTGAAGAAGAGTGCTACATCCTACAAACTGATTTACAAATCAGAGTTGGCATCTGACGTAAGAGTAAAGATTTTTAACGAGCGGAATATCCTGGTGTATTCTGAGATCATTAAGAATTCAAATGGTTTCTCGCGTCCATACAATTTTGAACGCCTTGGCGAAGGAGAATACACCATCAAAGTGGATAACGGCTCGGGTTGGCTAACCGGAACCGTGCTTTATCAAGATGGCGAGGTTGAGATGCTGGCCCACCTGACAAAATTGGAAGATGGGAAATTCCTGGTGACAGTTCCTGGCAAGGGGAAAGATCAATTGACGGTCAGGGTCCTGAATGAACAGGGTGAAGTGATCAAACGGTATGAGAACAAGGTAGAAGGAGATTTTGCGCAAGTGTATGATGTGAGTAAGGTGACAGGGCCGGTGTCTTTTGAGATCAGTAATCAACGTTGTGTCACCACTACCCTGAAAAAGTAATAATTTCTTTAGTTGAACAACAAAACAATTGATGTCTTCCGATCTAGCGGGGGACATTTATTTTGTTTGAATTGACCTGAGGTTGGTGTTTTCACCAATCTTTTAGGTACCGCTTTGCAACAGGGTCGGTGACAACACGGACCCAGGAAAAATCACAGGATCGAGTGAAACAGGTTGTGAGATTGCGGGCTTGATAAAAGTCTTTCTGGGCTACCGAAGGCCATTTCTTGAGCCAGTCCCCATTGACTTCGGCGCTTTTGAACAGGATTTGTCAAATTGGAAAACATAATTCAATTTTAATAGACCCAAACCCGATGAAAAGCACGATTCGAATAGTCCTGGCGGTTCTGCTTATTTCAATTCCTGGTCTTCGGTGCACCAAGGATGCTGATCCAATTAAGAAGATTTGCTATCCCACCATGATAACAACATCAGCCTCGGGGTTCACGTCTGCCATGTCGTATAGCTATAACAGCAATCATGAGGTTCTCTCTACTTCACTTACAACCACGACGGGCACTAATACTACAGTTGTGACGACGGCATTCACCTACAATTCAGACGGTCAGATTATTTCTTCATCAGAAAATAGCAGTAGTTCGGGTGTAAGCACCGGTACCTATACCTACGATATCAACCACAATCTAAAACAGGAAGATCACTCAGCGGGAGGGATCCTTCAGTCTTCATTTATCTATCATTACAATTCCACCCTTCAGTTAATTGGGGTAGAATATGCCTACTTCGGCTTAGGTGCCAATACGAGCACAACCAACTATGAATATCAGGTTCCGGTAGCCAGGAATCCAATAAAGATCATATCCACTACAGGGGCGGTCTGGACCTACGAATACGATACAAAGCCCAACCCCCTGAAGGTGTTGTTTGTTTCGCTTCAACCTGACAACAATGTTACGAAGCTGACCTATACATCTGGTGGCTCCACCACAACCTCTGTCTATACCTATCAATACGATGCCAATAGATATCCGGTCTCAAGGACATCGTCTGACGGAGAGGCGAAGACGTATGCTTATGATTGTAAGTAGCGATCGCCTCCTGAGATCGGTTGTCACCGACCAGCCCGGCACAACTTATTCAAAGCTCAATCTCTGCTCACCTTACTTTGGATTGACTGGGTGGAGGCGGTGGGTGACAACACCTACCACAGGCGATATCGCTTGTTGAAATGATCGTTGGTATGTTTGTTGGTATGTTTGTTGGTGAAGAACACCAACAAAGGCGAGAGCACAACTTATTCAAAGCTCAATCTCCGCCCACCTTACTTTGGATTGTCTGGGTGGAATGATTTTTATATGAAGTGGAGAACACCATCAAAGGCAGAGCCGACCACCGGCGATATCGTTTGAAATGATCGATGATGTGTTTGTTGGCGAAGAACACCAACAAAGGCAGACAAATGCGTGACTACATATTCCTCCTGTACTGACCGCCCACTTCGAAAAGCGCTTTCGTGATCTGTCCCAAGGAACAAACCTTGCAGGCCTCCATCAGCGCTTCAAAAATATTTTGGTTCAATACCGAGACCTCCTGGATCTTTTCAAGCTGGCCTGCTGACCTTTCTTCTTGAAATTGCTGTAATGAGCGAAGCATCTTGATCTGGTATTCCTTCTCTTCTGTCGTGGCCCGTATTACTTCCTGCGGCAGGATTGTGGGCGAGCCCTTCGAACTGAGGAAAGTATTCACCCCGATGATGGGATATTCTCCTGTGTGCTTCAAAGTTTCATAGTACAAACTCTCCTCCTGGATTTTTCCCCGCTGGTACATGGTCTCCATAGCGCCCAGCACACCCCCGCGTTCGGTGATCTTGTCAAATTCTGTCAACACGGCTTCTTCTACCAGTTCGGTCAGTTCTTCAATGATGAAGGAGCCCTGTAGTGGGTTCTCATTCTTTGCCAGGCCAAGCTCCTTGTTAATAATAAGTTGGATGGCCATAGCCCGTCGCACGGATTCTTCGGTGGGCGTAGTGATAGCCTCATCGTAAGCGTTGGTGTGCAGTGAATTGCAATTGTCATAGATGGCATACAAAGCCTGCAACGTGGTGCGTATGTCGTTGAAGTCGATTTCCTGCGCGTGCAGAGAGCGGCCGGAAGTCTGTATGTGATACTTCAGCATCTGGCTCCGCGCATTGGCGCCGTACTTGTTCTTCATGGCCTTCGCCCAAAGCCGCCGTGCTACCCTTCCAATGACAGAATATTCCGGATCAATGCCGTTGCTGAAGAAGAAGGAGAGGTTGGGCGCAAATTCGTTGATGTTCATCCCCCGGCTCAGGTAGTACTCTACAAAGGTGAAGCCGTTGGAGAGCGTAAAGGCAAGCTGTGAAATGGGATTGGCGCCAGCCTCAGCAATATGATAGCCCGAGATCGATACGGAATAAAAATTGCGAACTTTTTTGTCTATGAAATATTGCTGCACATCGCCCATCAGTCGCAGCGCAAACTCCGTGGAAAAAATACAAGTATTTTGTGCCTGATCTTCTTTCAAGATGTCCGCTTGAACTGTCCCCCGCACAAGGGTGAGCGTTTCAATTTTTATTTTTTCATAAACCTCTTTTGGCAAGACCTGGTCGCCCGTCACGCCCAGAAGGAGGAGTCCGAGTCCATCATTTCCCTTCGGTAAAGGGCCTTGATAGGAAGGGCGCTCAGTGCCTTTCTCTTTATACATCTTCTCGATCCTGGCGGTGACCTCTTTCTCCAGACCATGCTCCCTGATATATCGTTCACATTGCTGGTCTATTGCTGCATTCATGAAATATCCAAGCAGCATCGGTGCCGGACCGTTGATGGTCATGGATACGGATGTTCGCGGATCGGACAGGTTGAAGCCGCTATAAAGTTTTTTTGCATCATCCAGGCAGCAGATGCTCACGCCTGAATTACCAATCTTTCCGTAGATATCAGGGCGGTAGTCCGGGTCATTGCCATATAGCGTTACGGAATCAAAGGCGGTCGATAAGCGCTTGGCGGGCAAGGCAAAGCTTACATAGTGAAAGCGCCGGTTGGTGCGTTCAGGCCCTCCTTCGCCGGCAAACATCCGTGTAGGGTCTTCGCCTTCGCGTTTGAATGGATAAATGCCGGCCGTGTATGGGAATTCTCCGGGCACATTTTCCTGAAGGTTCCATTTTAGCAAATCGCCCCATGCTGCATACTTTGGTAAGGCTACCTTGGGTATTTGCAAATGAGAAAGAGATTCTGAATGGGTGTCTATGCCTATTTGTTTGTCGCGCACCTTAAACTTGAAGACGGGTCCTTTGTACTTCTTGACTTTCGCGGGCCACTCTTGCAATAGATTCCAGTTCTTGGGGTCAAGGTCGAGCTTCAGTTTCTTAGCCTCATCTTCCAGTCCTGTTGCCAGCGTAGAGGGGGAGGAGCCTGACCTTACGTGGTCGATTATTTTTTGTATGGCATACAATTTTTGAGCAATCTCGCTCTGGGCCTCCACCCATTGATCGTACGCGCGGTTGTTTTCTGCAATTTCACTGAGGTACCGTACGCGATTGGGTGGGATGATAAAGATTTTCTCCGACATCTCACGCGTGATCTTGAAGGAAGACTTCAGGTCAGCACCGGCCTTTGTCACAATTTTGTCTATCACCTGCTTGTAGAGCTGGTTGGTGCCAGGGTCATTGAACTGTGAAGCGATCGTACCGAATACGGGCATGTCGTCTACCTTCTTATCCCACAATTGATGGTTGCGCTGGTACTGTTTTTTCACATCGCGGAGGGCATCCAGGGCACCGCGTTTGTCGAATTTGT
>JAYWDR010000327.1:0-4800 GCA_043779735.1 Cyclobacteriaceae bacterium
AACAGCTACAGCATAGCGGCCATTTTGAGTCCCGAACAGAGATACAACCGGCTTGGAACCGACAGACTTAGTGATGTCCGAATAACCCTTATCATCCAGGCAAGCGTACAAGCCCAGAATTGAAATGAGTACTACAAAATATGTTATTAGCTTTTTCATAATTGTTTTTCGATTAAGGCATCCAAAATAATTTACTGGTCATCTGGCTGATGGTCCCTTGCGCATTCGCGTTGACAGTGTTGCTGCTGTACTCGCTCAGCGGGTACAACAAACGCGCCGGTTGCTGGGTGCCGAAAAGTGTTCTAGTAGAAGGAGGTACTGATGGAACGCCTGTCCTTCTGTACTCGGCCCATGCTTCAAAGCCACTGTAGTTGGTGAGTGCAACCCATTTTTGGATGCGGATGGCAGTTAACTTGTTGGTTGAAGACGCATAACTAACATTATTGACCGCTTGCGAATAATAAGTCACAGCTGCTGCTGTTGCGCTAGGCACCCCAAGCTGCTTAAACGATTCAGTTATGCCCGCTTCATAAAGCTGCTGTGCACTCATATTGCTGGCGAGCAATGTCCTCGACACCGCTTCTGCCTGAAGGAAGAAACTTTCTGCCGCTGTCATCAACGTCTGGGGTCTTGTGTACAGACTGGATGCTGTCACAGTCCCGTCCTGTGGAAGGAAGGCAGGACCAAAACCAGATACCTTGGTGTAAATATACACGTCATTGCCTTCTCCGAAGGGAACACCCACATGTCCGCCTCCATTTGTAGGTGTGTACGCCAGCCTGTCAATACGAGGATCAAAATTCCCCTTGAGCATATCAACAAAGAACTTGTTATACGTATAAAAGTCATGGTTTCCAGCCCTTGCATTGGCAGCGGTGTATCCATAGTTCTCATAGAACGGATTCAACTTCCCGGCGGTCTTTAAATACCCTGGAGTAGATTGAACGTTCTCACCCGCAGCCAGGAAGTTTGCATTGGAACCGGTAAAACCAGGCTTTGCCATTTCGGCAGCGACAAAAGCAGCACGGTCTGCTACGCCTGAAATTCTAATCAACATTCTAAGCTTGAGCGTGTTGGCGAACTTGATCCACATGGCGGTGTTTCCACCGAAAACGATATCGGCTGTGGCGGGGCTGGCATTCGTTGCGTCGATTGGCAGGCTCAAATACTGAATGGCCCTGTCTACGGCAATAAATAGACTGTCATAGACGGCCTTCCCATCATCGTATTTCGGCTGAATGAAAGCAGTTCCCTTCAATGCATCCCTGTAGGGAATGTTGTTAAAAGCATCCACTAAGATCTGGTAGTTATACGCTTTCATCAGTAGGGCGATGCCTGCAGTAGCTTTCTTGCCAACCTTCAGAGCCTCCGTTCGGATGTATTCATAATCCGTCAAATTATCATACGGACCAGTCCAAATACCGGTTCTGAAAGTAGTGGTGATGTCATAGGTCTTCTCCGGGTTAAATCCGGAAACGGATCCAGAAGGAGCCCAATGTCCACTCCAAAACTCTCCGATCTCGTTGTGAACCAATCGCCCCGCTGTCACATTCAGTGCCGTGGTCAGCACCAATTCAGGTGTGGCCGATACGGCTTGGTTAGGGTTATTGTTTACGTTCAAATAATCACCGCAGCCGCCGATCACGAAGCCTGCGAAGACTATGCTTAGAATAATATGCTTTTTCATAGTTGTGTCTTTTTATATACGATTAAACGCTTAGAAAGTAATCGATACATTAAAACCATACGACCTCGTAGGAGGGGTATTAGCCGTATTATTTAAACCAACTGCATTCGTTGTGCTGTTGGCAAATTCAGGGTCGGTGTAAATGTTCGAACTGGGCAGGAGGGTCAACAGGTTCCTTCCTACAAAGCCAATCGATGCGGCATTCAGGAATTTTGTCTTTGCCAGCATGGTCTTCGGAATATCCCAGGTGAGTGACACTTCACGAATCTTCCAGAAAGATGCACTCGTCACAAAATTTTCACCGAAGTTTCTCAGGTTGGTATCCCAGGCTCCAAGACCTCCGTCCAGTGTTGCCACCGTGGTGTTGGCGGTATACGCGCCGGTAACGTCATCCTTGATGGAAGAGTTGGGGAATACAAAACGCTCACGACCATAGGCTGTAGTGGCAGACGAAGTTCCCGTAAACCACATAGAACTGGCAAGCCCGTGATAAATCACATATCCCCCGCGGTATTCCGCAAGGGCGCTCAGCGTAATACCTTTGTACCTCAACGCGGTGGTTACACCAAACTTTGTCTTAGGGTTCAACTGGCCCTGGATCGTAAGGTTTGCATCCTTTAACGGATAACCGGTTGTCTTGTCAACAACTACCCTTCCCTGGGGATCACGTGCGTACGATACAGTCTTCAATACAGGATATTGCTGACCTATTTCGGCGAAAACCTGTCCCAAACTGGCATCTCCGGTCAACCCATAAAAATTGGAGATGTTAATATTCTTCAAGTCTCCATAGAGGGAACTAACCTGTGTATCAATACCGGAATAGTTTACTCCCACAGTCCACTTAAAGTTAGCGGTCCTGATGGCGGTGGCCTTGATGGACGCCTCAAATCCGCTATTCTTCATCGAACCTGCATTCACATAAGCGTTAGCATAGCCTGTAGAAGCAGCGATATCAATACGGACTGTTTGGTTAGTTGTCTCTTGTGTGTAGTAGGCAAGTTCAACATTCAGTTTGCTGTCAAAGAACGCCATGTCAGTTCCTACCTCATACGAGTTAGTAAATTCAGGTTTCAGGTTTGGATCAAAGAAGGTATTGCCCAATGAAAAACCGGCTAAGCTTCCATAAGGAAATCCGCCACCCGGGTTAAACACATTCTGCAACTGATACGGGGTAATGTTTACGTTACCTACTTTAGAGGCAGAGGCTGTTACTTTCAAATAGCTAAGAATATTATTGTCTTTCAATGCAGGAATGGCATCAGTTGCTACGAAAGCAATGTCAGCACCGGGGTAGAAGAAACTGTTATTCTGCGTAGAAAGGGTAGAATACACATCGTTTCTGCCTGTAACATGCAAAAACAAATAATCCTTGTACCCAATGTTGAGGTCACCGTATGTTCCGATTAGTCTGCGCTGCGAAAGGTTATCACCGGCGGCTGGCTCACCCACACGATTTCCCGCGTTGTAGGTGCCGGGAATAACCAATGAATTGGCGCCCGTAGCGACAAACCTGGAATATTCGTCACGGACTGTATTTCCCAATATCAAATTGGTCGTGAACGTTCCGAATTTCTTCTTAAACGTAAGCAGGAAGTCTTGAACCGTCCGGCTTGCATTGGTAATCTGCGCAATCGAATTTCCGGTGTAGTCCTGTGAAGCAATGTACTTTCCGGATTGTTTCGCAAAGGTGCTATAGGTATACTTTTCCTGGGTAAACTTCGAGTCTGTAACTGTATTGGTTACACCAATGCGATACATCGCACTGAACCAATCAGTGAACTGATACTCCAGCTGAATATTACCTACTAACTGTCCGATTTTGTCTGTGGCCCTATTGACATCCTTATCCATGAAAGGATTGGGATAATAGTCGTTATAATAGTTGTTAGGATTGGCTCCATTCAAAGAACCATTCGGGTTCTTGTAGGGTCTCCAATTCGAGTAGGTGCTTGCGGGAACTTGTCCAGTCTGGTTAAGCAGCAAGAAATAGAAGTCTGAGGTGGTTCTGTTTATCGTGCGATCGGCGTAACTGATATTGAAGCTGGTCTTAAATTTGTCAAACGTCTTACCGGCATTCATCCTTACCGTGGTCCTGCGGCCGAGGTCGCCAGGAACGATACCACTTGAATTAACGTCCTGCAGCGAAACGAAATAACTGCTGGTCTTGTCACCGCCTGCCAATGAAATGTCATTTTGAACGGTTGTACCTGTATTAAAGGATTTCTTTCTTTCATCCCCCTTGTCGGAATAAGTGGTCTGTTGTGTAGTGCCATCTTCAAGCGGTCTTCCTATGTCTACAGTCTTTCCGTCATAGGCAGGTCCGTACGATTGATTCTCAAACGGAATATACACACGGGAATATTGTTCAGTGCCCGAACCGAATCCGGTATTAAACTTAGGCAGGAAGCTAATATTTTCATTGTACGATGTGTTGGAGAAGGTAACCTTTGGAGCCTGATTCACCCCTTTCTTGGTGGTGATAATCAAAGCACCGTTGGAAGCATCCGCGCCATAAAGTGCGGCTGCACCGGCGCCCTTCAATACACTCACGCTTTCAATGTCATTGGGGTTTAGAGAATTCATGACATCAATGGGCACCTGGGTTCCGTCCACAACAATCAACGCCTGGTTGTCGCCCGTAAACGAACGATTGCCACGAAGGGTAATACGCGTGGTGGGGTTTACACCGTTGTTGACAGTGCTGATCTGAAGACCGGCAACTTTGCCTGACAGTGCCGTTGCCACGTTAATGGCGCGTGCCTGGGTAAGTTCTTCATTCCTCACTTTTCCAACCGAGTAGCCGAGTGATTTGGCAGACTTTTCAATCCCCAAAGCCGTCACTACCACTTCCGACAATTGCTTCACATCCGATGCGAGTTGCACATCGATGACAGCGCGATCGCCTACCTGCATCTCTTGAGACGCGAGGCCAATAAATGAGAACACCAGCGTTCCGCCGGATGTAGGAACACTTAGACGGAAGTTACCATCTATATCCGTCACCGTTCCATTCGTCGTGCCTTTCAGCACCACGTTCACGCCAGGCAAAGCTGACCCGTCCTCTGGGGAGGTCACTTTCCCGGAAATATTTCGTTCCTGTGCCCACGCCG
>JAYWDR010000328.1:0-4783 GCA_043779735.1 Cyclobacteriaceae bacterium
CCCGTCCCGGGTACTAAATGTTTTTTGTTTACATACTTCAGTCTCAACCAACAGGCCGGTTTTATATTGGGTATTCTGATTCACCTGACCGAAGGCTCCGGGAGCACAATAGTGGAAAGGTGAAGTCTACCAGACCCTATTGACCCTGGATCAAGGTCTACCAGGAAACTCTCTCAACTGAAACCCTTGCCATCAGAAATAACAGATAAAACAAACCCACCTCACGCTGGACTGGCTACTATTAATGTTGACGGCACAGGATATCAACTCATTAAAAGCAGTGCGAATATTGGGAAATGGATTCCTGATTAGGTAGTTGTAACCATGAAGGTACTTTTTAAAAAAAAGGCTGATTGCGGCACTACTAGCTATTCAGACTTATTTGGAGAAGAACACCAACATGGGCGAGGGATAAATTTCGAAAGTGCATCCTACTGATCAACAGAGATGTCCACATTTTTAGAAAAATTATTTTTTTGTGTAGTCGTGCATCAGCGGTTGAAACTCTCCGGACACCGCTGGAGCAAGAAAGGCGCACAAAATATCCTCAACCTAAGAGTAACCCACATGAACGGAAAATGGGATAAGGTTGTCAAACTTGTAAAAACCGAATTTAAAGCAGCTTCTTAACCGCGTCAATTTGAAATGCACCCTGGCGCTATGCCTCAACATGCTAACAAGTGTAAGCCGCAAAGAATATTTTTGATAAGAAAGCCGGCATTTTACCCTACTTTTGTGTCGAATTATGGATCAGACACAAACCATAGCACTTTATCAGCCCACGTTGAAGTCGATTGCCTACAATCTTGTACGATCGAAAGCAGACGCAGAAGACATTGTACAGGAGACATTCCTGAAATGGCTAAGCATTGACACGGAAAAAATAGAGAACACCAAGGCGTATTTGGTAAAAGCTGTCAAGAACAATTGTCTGAACCATATCAATTCACTGCGAAAGAAGAAGGAAGAGTATTTAGATACCATCAATGTCACTGAATTCATTCACAGGTTTAAAGAAAATAATTTCGCTCACCTTGATTTGGAAGTCGATATTGCAAGCGCCTTCAAAGTGATGCAGGCGAAGCTGGAGCCGCTGGAGCGGGCCGTTTATTTGCTGAAGGAGGTCTTTGATTTTGATTACGAGGCCCTTCAGGAAACGCTAGACAAGAAAAAAGATCATTGCCGCCAGTTGGTTTGCAGGGCCAAAAAGAAGTTGGGCGAAAAGACCTCCAAGATGCATTTTGACCTTCCGGGCCCCTCTCAGCTGATGGCAAGTTTCCGCAAGGCGTGCGATATGGGAATCGCGTCGGAGTTCGTCCGGGACCTAAAAAGAGATATTTCAGCCTCTAGCAAAGAGGAATAGTAGAAATTTTCTCCTTTTTCTGTCACAAACCAGTCAGATTATTGTCTAGCAGAAACAGTCCTGGGTGGACTGCATTTTCTAAACCTAAACTGGATTACGAATGATTGTCATTTTTGCCTTCTTCATAGCGCACTGGTATCTCTCCCTGTTCTTCCAGACATTCTTCCTACACCGGTATTCGGCTCATAAGGCCTTTACCATGAGCCCTCTGGCGGAAAAGATAACATTTGTGCTCACCTGGATTTTTCAGGGTTCAAATTATCTGAGTGCTTTTGGCTATGGCGTCATGCACCGCATGCACCATGCTTATGCCGATACTGAAAACGATCCTCACTCTCCCACCTATGACGAGACTATATTGAACATGATGTGGAAGACTAAGACCATCTATTCCTCGATTGCCAATAAGAAATTGATTCCTGAGAAACGCTTTACTGAAGGCGTGCCACAGTGGGAGCGCTTCGATAAGTTTGCCCGCTCCTGGCCATCACGCCTTTTTTGGGGCGCGTTGTATGTGATGTTCTATTGGCAGTTTGCGACTTCGTGGTGGCTTTGGCTTTTGTTGCCATTACACTTCTTGATGAGCCCTATTCATGGTGCGATCATCAATTGGTTTGCGCATAAGTATGGTTACCGCAATTTTGAAGTAGGTGATACTTCCCGGAATTTTCTGCCAGTTGATTTTCTGATGATGGGTGAAAGTTATCACAACAACCATCACAAGTATGCCTCCAGGGCCAATTTCGGAGGCATCCGCTGGCATGAGTTTGATCCTACTTACCAGATTATTAAGTTATTGAATAGAATAGGTGTGATTCAAATTGCCAATCAGAAGGCGATGAACATCGAAAGAATCCAAAAGGCCGCGTAGCGATGCCTGAGTCTTATTTAAGAAGAACCCTTCTCTGCGTCCAGAGGGGGTTATTTTTTTGCTAGGTATTGTTTACACGAAATTGTTGTCGATTCATTCAACAGAGGTTACCTTCACCCTCCAATAAAAAAAATGCCATGAAAAGAATTATTGCCCTGTTCGCCATCACTGCCATGCTGTTTTCCTGTTCCCCCCAGAAGGAGCAGGTTGTTGTTTCGAATTATCCGACCACAAGAAAGACCGGGACGGTGGACACACTTTTTGGTACACCTGTTTCTGATCCATATCGTTGGTTAGAAAATGACACCACAAAGGAAACGGCTGAGTGGGTAGCGGCACAGAATGATGTGACGTTTAGTTACTTGAAAAATATTCCTTTCCGCGATGCCATTCGGAAGCGATTGGATGAAGTGCAAAACTACGAGAGACTTTCGGCACCTCACCGGGAAGGGGAATACTATTACTACTCCAAGAACAGTGGCCTGCAAAACCACAGTGTGCAGTACCGTAAGAAGGGAGACAATGGCAAAGAGGAAGTCTACCTTGATCCGAATACTTTTTCAAAGGATGGAACGACGGCCTTGCAAGGCATGTCTTTTTCCAAAGACGGTTCATTGGTGGCATACCAAATATCCGAAGGCGGTTCAGACTGGCGTAAAGTGGTTGTCATGAAAGCGGAGGACAAAACAATCATCGGCGATACACTGAGAGATTTAAAATTTACAGGTATCGCGTGGAAAGGCAATGATGGGTTTTACTATAGCAGTTATGACAAACCGAAAGGATCGGAACTTTCTGCCCAAACGCAATTTCACAAATTATTTTATCACAAACTGGGTACCTCTCAAAGCACGGATCATTTTATTTTTGGAGGAGAAAAAACTCCAAGGAGGTATGTGGGAGCTGGCCTAACGGAAGATGAGCGATTTCTGGTAATATCTGCCTCTACCAGCACAACGGGCAACGAATTATACATGCAAGATTTGAAAGACCCAAAAGGCAAACTCGTTACGATTGTGGGCAATTTTGAGCACAATCACAACCTGGTTGACAATGATGGAGCTATACTCATTATCCAAACTGATCTGAATGCTCCCAATAGCAGGATTGTGACTACCGATTTTGCTAAGCCAGGAATTGAAAACTGGAAGGATATTGTTCCAGAAACTGATAATGCTATGCAGGGAGTTTCAACAGCAAACAAAAAGATGTTTGTGAACTATCTGAAGGATGCCAGCACACTCGTGAAGCAATTTGACTACAAGGGTAAGCCGGAACGTGACATAGAGTTGCCTGGCATTGGATCGGCTGGAGGTTTTGGCGGAAGGATTGACGAAAAAGAGGTCTATTATTCCTTTACATCATTTACGATACCTACTTCCATTTATAAGTATGATATCTCTTCAAGTACATCTGCATTGTATGCACAACCCAAGGTCGATTTCAATCCATCTGACTACGAAACAAAGCAGGTATTTTACGCGAGCAAGGACGGAACCAAAATTCCTATGTTCATCGTGCACAAGAAAGGTCTGGTTCTGAATGAAAAGAATCCTACCTGGTTGTATGCTTATGGTGGATTTGGCATTAGCCTTACTCCTTCTTTCAGCACATCACGCGTGATATGGCTGGAGAACGGAGGAGTTTTTGCTCAGCCCAACCTGCGGGGCGGAGGTGAATACGGTGAAAAATGGCATGATGCTGGACGCCTGATGAATAAACAAAATGTCTTTGACGACTTCATCGCAGCCGGGGAGTATCTTATTAAAGAAAAATATACTTCATCGGATTATCTGGCCGTCGTAGGTGGCTCAAACGGAGGATTGCTCGTAGGCGCAACGATGGCAAAGCGACCAGATCTTATGAAAGTAGCACTACCGGCTGTAGGTGTGATGGACATGCTGCGGTATCACAAGTTTACCGCTGGTGCCGGCTGGAAATATGACTACGGCACGGCCGATGATTCCAAGGAAATGTTTGAATACATTAGGAAATATTCGCCTGTCAATGCACTCAAGTCGGGTACCTCTTATCCAGCCACATTGATCACAACGGCAGACCATGATGACCGTGTGGTGCCTTCACACTCCTTTAAATTTGCTGCCACGTTGCAGGAAGATAATTCCAGCACTAACCCGACGCTGATCCGCATTGACACAAAATCCGGCCACGGTTCCTCCAACTTGTCCAAGGCATTGGATGTGACCGCCGACCAATATGCGTTTACGTGGTACAACATGGGCGTGATTCCACCTTTTGTCAAGAAGGATATGTGAGTTGGAAGAAATAGGAATAATGCATAATGACTATACGACCTGGCCGCAAGGAAGACCTCCCACGTGTTCTTGAGCTCATCAAAGAACTTGCTGAATTTGAGCATGCTCCGCTCGAAGTAATCAACACTGTGAAGTTGATGGAGAAGGACGGGTTTGGCCCCCAACCTATCTTTGGATTTTTTGTTGCTGAAAATGAAAAGGGCATCGTAGGACTATCTTTGTACTACTGGCGCTACTCCACCTGGAAAGGCAAACGTCTTTATCTGGAAGACA